>NZ_JABXEM010000208.1:0-21656 GCF_013372595.1 Myxococcus sp. AM011 | reverse complement strand
GTCCTGCACCGCCCCCACCCGGTCCAGGTGCGCCTGCACCCGCTGGTAGTCCCGCCACTGCGTCGCCAGCCGCACCACCGGCCCGCTCATCTGCCGGGCAAACAGCGTCGCCGCGATGAGGGCCCCCACTGTCAGCTCCCCCCGCAGCACCGCTCGCGAGCCACCCACAACACCAGCGCGCTGCCCACCAAGTCCAAGGTCTGCGAGATGCTCGCGCCAATCGCACCGTGCCTCGACGCCTTGAAACCATGTTGCAGCGATGGCGCCAGCAGTCGCTGCATGGTGCGCAGGAAGGGCAGCTCCAGCGCGTGCGCCTTCAGGGACTCGAAGCCCTTGAACGAGTCCATCAGGTGCGTCTGGTACAGGTCGTGCTGCGACAAGTACGCCACTGTGTGGTTCCTCACCCACCGGCCGGCCACCGCCGACACCAGCAGGTGCAGCGGCATCAACGCCAGCGAGAGCAAGGCCAGCGTGGGCGAGTACAGCGTCAAGACTCCCGCCGTGCTCAACACCAGCGCCACGTCGATGGTGATGGCGATGGCGTTGTCCACGATGAAGCCTCGGATGAGGCTCACCTCCATGAAGCGGTTGAGGATGTCGCTCGTGGAGAAGCGCTGAAACAGCCCCGAGGCCCCATCCAGGATGCGCCGGTACAGCGTCTCCACCACGTCGCGCTCGATGCGAGTCGTACCGCATCGGCGAGGGGAGCCACATCATCGTGACCTCGGCGATGACGCCCGTGTCGGAGTGGGACACGATGGTGTACGCGGTGGTGACGTTCCGGCTGCCGCTGCCGCGCTGGCTCCTGCGCGCCGTGCTGCCCGTGGCCATGCCGGTGGCGCTCCACATCTTCAACCAAGACGTGCGCATCCTGAAGACGCAGACGGAGTCCATCCGGCGCTTCGGGACGGAGACGTACGCGTCCACCGAGATTGATGTCCTCGGCCCCGGCATCCTCCGCCTGCTGCGCGCCGCCGAGCAGGGCAAGCCCGGCGCCGTGGGCGACGCCGTGCACGAGACGCGGCTGAAGATGAAGAAATGAGCGCGGCTCGGGCGCCCAGCCACCACGTCGCGTCGACCCCTCCTGTCTGGATGCGCTGCCGCCCTGTCAAATCAGACAGGCCGAAGGGCCGCGCCGTCCTTGTGTCACTGAGGCGAAGCCCTGAGTCCAAACCGAGCCATCCCAATGATGAGGGTGTATTGCTCCCACGGACTGGCCGACCGAAAAGCACCTTGAAAGGGTACTACATCGTCCAATAGGGTCACTCGGAGTGAAGGCTGACATTTTGGAGATACGCATGAGATTCGTTTCCGCCGTGGTCCTGACGCTCTCTTTGATTGGGTGTGGTTCGCCGGAGCCCGTGCAGTCCGAGGATACCCAGTCACCGTCCACCCACGAGGAGGTCGTGCTCGCGGAGGGTGCGTGCGATCAGTCAGAGGCAGACGGCACCGTGTCGGCGCAGGCCTGTGTCAAGCTTTGCTCCGGGGGCACCTTCGCGGGTCAATCCTGTATCATCGACGCCAGCTGCGGGAAGACGTGCTCGGGTGGCACCTTCGCGGGTCAGGGCTGTAACACCGACGCCAACTGTGGCAGGTCGTGCTCCGGAGGGCCCTCCGCGGGCCAGAGCTGCAGCATGGACGCCAACTGTGGCAAGACGTGCTCCGGGGGAACCTTCTCGGGTCTGAGCTGCAGCACGAATGCCAACTGCCCCGGTGGGTTCTGCGTCTCGCACCTCTGCAATTCGCACGTCTGCAACTCACACCTCTGCGTGACCTACTGCTGAGTCACCCGATGTCGCCGCGCCGTGGCTCCGTTCACGGTGCGGCGGCATGGATGCCTCGGCGCGCGCGATACACAGCGCGCCGTTCCGGGGGCGGCGCTCGGCGGAGGCGGAAGTCCGCACGCCCCTGCGGGCCATGCCCTGCAAGTCCCGTCGAAGTCACGGACCCGCGGCCCATAGCGGTGTTCCTCACCGGGTGAAGATGGCGGTCGGATGGTTCGTGCTACTTCGCGAGCTTCAGCTGGGCTTCCCAGCGTCTGCGCAAGGCGGCGCGGCGCTCGGGGTAGGGCGTGTCGAGAAAGCCCACGCTGAGCAGGCGCTCGGTCCTGAAGTAGCGGAAGTCGCGCCGCAGCTCACACCAGGCGATGAGCACGCGGACGCCCGTCACGTAGCCCACGAGGATGGGCCACACCGTGCGCTTGCTCGTGAGGCCCTCCGCTCACCCAAGAGAAGGCGGAGCCGGAGGAGAAGAGCTCGTCGTTTGCCGCGACGGTGGAGGAGCCGAAGAAGGAGTGCACGCCACGATTGGACTGGGCGGGGCTGCTACGCAGGACGTTCGCGCTGGACGTGTGGGCCTGCGTGAGGTGTGGCGGCAGGCCTCGGGTGCTGGCGTACCTGACAGCTCCCCGTGGGGTGAGCGCCATTCTGGTGCACCTGGGACTGCCCTCTGGGCCTGCGAAGCGGGCCCCAGCACAGGACCCACCGCGGGTTGGCGTGGTGTTGAAACTCCAGCAGTCGCCCTGCTCCAGAAGCTCACGCCCCTGCTGCCCCCTTTGGCGGGCCGACGGCCACCCGAAGGTGACCCAGGTGCTGCTGAACAAGTGGATGAGCCGCATCCAGCGGCTGGCCGGGCTGAAGGTGACGGGAGGCATCCACATCCTCCGCCACACCTTCTGCTCCCGGCTGGCGATGGCAGGCGCTCCGGCGAAGGCCATCCAGGAGCTGGCCGGGCACCAGAACCTCTCCACCACCCAGCGCTACATGCACCTGAGCCCTGCGGCCAAGTCAGCAGCCATCCGGATGCTGGAGGGGACGAAGCAGGACGCCCAAAACGGAAACGGGCTGGAAATCCGTGAGGATCTCCAGCCCGTCAATGAATCATGGTCGGGGAGACAGGATTTGAACCTGCGACCCCTTGGTCCCGAACCAAGTGCTCTACCAGGCTGAGCCACTCCCCGATATGTCCGTCCGCCGGTGGGTCTTCTTCGGGACCGGCGAAAAGTGCGGGCGGTAATACCCGTGCCCCTCGGCTGAGTCAACGTCCTCGGATCACCTTTTCGTTCCCCGCCCCCTCGCCTGCCCCCTGCACGAGTCCCTGAAGACCCTCAATCGCCCTTTCTCCTACCCACCCCCCTTTAAAACTCCCCGACATTCCGGCACTTCCGGATATATTCTCTGATTCTCCGGGCCGAAAAAGGCAGTGGGCCGTGCAGGCCGATACGAAAATGTCACCCGTCGTCCTCATCTCCGATGATGAACCGCTCATCGTGTCGGCCCTCGCCCGGGAGGCGAAGCGGTCCGGCTTGACGTGCATCTCGGACACGACGTCGGAGCACGTCCTGGAGCTGGCCCGCCTCCACCGCCCCGCCGTCATCATCCTGGACATCAACCAGCACCAGGACGGCCGGGATTTGCTCGCCCAGCTCAAGCAGGACCCCGCCACCCGCGAGTGCAAGGTCATCATCCTCAGCGGCGTCGAGGACCAGTTCACCCGTCACGTCTGCTTCGAGCTCGGCGCCGACGACTACGAGGTGAAGCCCTTCGACCCCACCTTCATGACCCGCGTCGCCCGGCTCGCCACCACCGTCGCTCGCACCCGCGCCTGAAGCCCGCGCCTACGGCCGCAGCGAACGGATGGCCGCCGCCCGGTCCTTCGCCCCGAAGACGTAGCTGCCCGCCACCAGCACCGTCGCCCCCGCCGCCACCACGCGCTTCGCCGTGTCGGCGTTGATGCCCCCGTCCACCTCGATGTCCGTGTCCAGCCCGCGCGCGTCGAACATCGCTCGCAGCCGGCGCACCTTGTCCACCGTCGCCTCGATGAAGCTCTGCCCGCCAAATCCCGGGTTCACGCTCATCAGCAACACCATGTCCACGTCCCCCAACACCTCTTCGATGGAGGACAGCGGCGTGCTCGGGTTCAACACCACCGACGCCTTCGCCCCCGCGTGACGAATCTGTTGCAGGGTGCGGTGCAGGTGCGGACTCGCCTCCACGTGCACCGTCAGCACGTCCGCCCCCGCCTTCACGAAGGCCTCCACGTACTTCTCCGGCTCCACAATCATCAGGTGCACGTCCAACGGCTTCGTGGCTGCTCGCTTGATGGCCTCCACCACCACCGGCCCTATCGTGATGTTCGGCACGAACCGCCCATCCATCACATCCACGTGAATCAAGTCCGCTCCCGCGGCTTCGATGTCGCGGACCTCCTCGGACAGACGACCGAAGTCAGAGGACAACAGCGAGGGGGAAATCCGAACAGGGCGGCGGCTCATGGGGGCGCTACATACCCCCTTCCCTCTCCCTCCGGCACGGGCTGAATTCCCGGACGTCCACTCGAAAGCAGGAAACCGAGCAGGTCGGGGCTGAAGGCAGTCACCTGGCTGGGCATGTTACAACCTCGACGTCCTGCACGGCCGCAGGCCACGTCGCCCGGAGCCGCCCGGTGCTCTCACGTTCTCCCGCCGTTCCGCAGCCACTCCCCGACCTCAATCGCCGACTGGCGAAGCTCACGTCCATCCTGGACGTCGCCAAGGCCATGAGCGCCGAGCGCGACCTGGACCTGCTGCTCCCGCTCATCCTCTTCGAGGCCACCAAGGTGGTGGAGGCGGACCGCTGCTCGCTCTTCATCCTGGACCGCGAGACCAACGAGCTGTGGAGCAAGGTGGCTCAAGGCTCGAAGAGCGAAATCCGACTGCCCGCGGGCAGCGGCATCGCCGGGCAGGTGGCCCACACCGGCACCATCATCAACATCCCCGACGCCTACGCGGACACCCGCTTCAACCGCTCGTTCGACATCTCCAGCGGCTACCAGACGAAGACCATCCTCTGCGTCCCCATGCGTGACGCGAATGGCGAAGTGACGGGCGTCATCCAGGCGCTCAACAAGCTCGACGGGCAGGGGTTCAACTCCGAGGACGAGGAGCTGCTGCTCGCCCTGGGTGCCCAGGCCGCCGGCGCGATTGAGAACGCCCTGCTCCACGAGGAGATCAACCGCCTCTTCGAGGGCTTCGTCTCCGCCTCCGTCGTCGCCATCGAAGCTCGCGACCCGACGACGGCCGGACATTCGGGCCGCGTCGCGGACCTCACCGTGTCCCTGGCCCAGGCCCTGGAGCACCTGTCCGCCGGCCCCTATGCCCGGACGCACTTCTCCTCCACGGAGATTCAGGAGATTCGCTACGCCTCGCTGCTCCATGACTTCGGCAAGGTGGGCGTGCGGGAGAACGTGCTCGTCAAGGCGGAGAAGCTCTACCCCTATGAGCTCGATGGACTTCGCGCCCGCTTCCAGCTCGCGCGCAAGGACCTCCAGCTCCAGAGCTACCGCCGCCGCTTCGAGGCCGTGAAGCACCGGGGCGACAAGCACCTGGCGGAAATCGAGGCCGAGGAGACCGAGCGGCTCGCCACCGAGCTGAAGCACCTGCACGAGGTGTTCGACTTCGTCCTCACCTGCAACCGGCCCACGGTGCTCGCCCAGGGCGGCTTCGAGCGCCTGCACGAGCTGGGACACCTCCAGTTCGAGGACGCCGACGGGGCCTCGCAGCCGCTGCTGCTGCCTCGCGAAATCCAGTCGCTCTCCATCACCCGTGGCACCCTCTCCTCCGAGGAGCGCCGCGAAATCGAGAGCCACGTCGAGCACACCTACCGCTTCCTCACCCAGATTCCGTGGACGCGCGCCCTGCGCCGCGTGCCCGAAATCGCCTACGCGCATCACGAGAAGCTCGACGGCACCGGCTACCCGCGCGCCATCCCCGAGCGCACCATCCCCGTGCAGTCGCGGATGATGTCCATCTCCGACATCTACGACGCGCTCACCGCCAGCGACCGGCCCTACAAGAAGGCCGTGCCCCACACCCTCGCGCTCGACATCCTCAAGCGCGAGGCCGACAACGGGCAGCTCGACAAGGAGCTGTTCCACATCTTCGTCGATGCGGAGATTCCCCGCCGCGCGCTGGCCCACCCGCCGAAGTAACGGCAGGGCGGACGCGTCGCGCGGGCTCGCCAAAGACACGGGGGCCGGATGCGTCCGTGCGCTTCATTGCGCCACGGCTCGATAGCGCGCCGCCCCTCAAAGCTCGAAGGGGCAAAGACACTCGCAGGCCCTCATGTGCGAAGGGCGGGGCCACTCGCGGGCCCTCTCACGCACGAAGGGGAAGCCCCCACCACGGGCCTCCCCTCACGGTGCCGCGATTCGACTCCGTCTCAGCCTTCGATGGTGTGCAGCCGCAGGCTGTTGATCTTCCCGGGCTGTCCCACCGGCGCGCCGTACACGATGACGATGCGGTCGCCCTTGCGACCCAGGCCCCGCGCCACCAGTTCCTCACCCACGCGGCGCACCATCGCCTCGGTGTCCTGGATGGGCTCCAGCACTCGCGGCACCACGCCCCACAGGAGCGCCAGCCGACGACGGACCTCCTGGTTCGGGCTGAAGGCCACAATCGGCACCGACGGCCGGTAGTGCGACAACAACCGCGCCGTCACGCCCGACAGCGTGAAGGCCGCAATCAGCGACGCGCCACTCGCCTTCGCCGCCTCACACGCCACGCGCGCAATCACATCCGGGAAGTGCGTGGGCAAACCCAGCGGCGCGTCGATGTTGCGCAACACCGGCTGCACCCGCTGCGACGACTCCGCCGCCAGGATGATGCGCTCCATCATCTGCACGGACTCGATGGGGAACTTGCCGCTCGCCGTCTCGCCCGAGAGCATCACCGCGTCCGCGCCGTCGAACACCGCGTTGGCCACGTCGCTCGCCTCGGCGCGCGTGGGCCGCGGGTTGTCGATCATCGAGTTCAACATCTGCGTCGCCACGATGACCGGCAGGCCGCGCAGGTTCGAACGCCGGATGATGTCCTTCTGGACGGCCGGGACCTCCTCGGGCGGAATCTCCACGCCCAAGTCACCGCGCGCCACCATGACGCCGTCTGTCTTGTCCAGGATGGCGTCCAGCCGGGCAATCGCCTCTGGCTTCTCCAGCTTCGCGATGATGGGCACCGTCCGGCCCACCTCCGCCATCGCCTGCCTCGCCGCATCCAGGTCCGACGGCTGCCGGACGAAGGACAGCGCGATGAAGTCCACGCCCGCCTTGATTCCGAAGACGAGGTCCTCCCGGTCCTTCGGCGTCAGCGCATCCGCGCGCACCGCGACACCCGGCAGGTTGATGCCCTTGTTGTTCTTCAGCGCACCGCCGTGGATGACCTGCGTCTTGATGAGCTTCTGCTTGTCCGTGTGGAGGACCTTCAGCTCCAGCAAGCCGTCGTCCAGGAGGATGCGGTCGCCTGGATTCACGTCCGCCGCCAGGAACGGGTACGTGGTGGACACGATTTCGTCCGTGCCCGGCACCGTCTCGTCCGTGGTGATGTGGAAGATGCCGCCTTCCTTCAAGTCCGTGCTGCCCTTGGTGAAGCGGCCCGTGCGAATCTTCGGGCCCTGCAAGTCACCGAGGATGCCCACCGCCTTGCGCACCTTCAGCGAGGCCGCGCGCAGCTTGGCGATGTTCTCCGCGTGCTGCTCATGGCTGCCGTGCGAGAAGTTCAATCTCGCGACGTCCATGCCGTTCTCCAGCAGCGCCTCCAACATCTCCTGGCTCTGACTCGCGGGCCCGAGGGTGCAGACAATCTTCGCTCGTCGCATATGGCCCGGGAGGATGGGTGGCCCTCACGAACGCGTCAAGCACGCACCACGCGTCGCTTCGCTCGGTAAAACGGTAAATGAGCCACCGAGCAACGGAGCCATCAACCGCGCAACAGCACACCCAGATTCTCTCGCTCCCACCGCAGCGCCGCCGCGTAGTGAGGATACGTGCGCTCGCGCTCCCGGAAGGCCCGCGGGTGGTGGACGCGACGCCCGCCTCGCCCCGTGCTCGGGAAGAGCTGATGCAGCATCTCGTGGTAGACGATGAACTCCACGAAGAAGGCCGGCACCTCGGGCCTGTCCAGCGCCGGATGGATGCGAATCTCCCGCGTCTGGTGGTCGTACACGCCCAGGCGGATGGACTTGCGCCGGCGCCTCGGAGGCATCCGTCCCCAGCCGATTCGCGCCTGGATGACGTTCTCGAAAAAAGTGGCGTTGACGCTGTTGTAAAGCGCCGTCAGGTCAAAACAGCGCCCCAACGGGTTCAGGTCCGCGTCCGATTCGCGACGCACCTGGCGGATTCGGGGCTGCTGTCCCCGGATGTACTCGTCCAACATCACGCCCGCGGTGCGGTGCCCCCGCCCCGCGTAGTCCGCCACCGCGCGGACGATGGTCTCCGGCGCGTCCAGGAACATGTGGTGCAGCCGCAGCTGCAGCGCGTTGCCCCCTCGACGGAAGGACACCATGGTGGAGCGGTTGTCCGTCACCGCCAGCTTCACCGGCATCCCCAGCTCCGCGCTCAGCCTCCAGGCCAACGACTCCGCCCGGGTCCACATCTCCTCGCGGGGAGACGGGACATTGAGCATGCGCGGCGCTTCCTCGGGCACCCGATGCCGGGGCGGAGGCGGCCGGTGCTGAGGCACGGGCACTGGCACGAGCTGCGGAACAACCTCCTCTTCCAGGGCACGAGGCTCCGCGACCGCCGCCGTGGCCCGACTGGCCGCGGAGAGGCCGCGTGGAAACAGGGACATCTGACGGAAAAACTCGGAGGTCACTCGGGGCGCATCGTACCCGGCAACCTCCCGGACTCAAGGCCGCCGGCCATTGCCCGCCTGCCCTCCGTCAGCCCGTCAACCGCGCCCCACCCCTTCGCGCGGGGGTTCACACTCCACGGCGAGGTTTCGTCACGGAGCGGGCACCTCCGTATGACGGGACTTGAGCAGTCGCTCCAGCCGCTCCGCCTCCATGCGCACCACGAAGGTCTTCTCGCGCGTGTACGTCACCTGCCCCTGCGCCCCTCCCTTCACCTTGCGCACGAACTTCACCTGCACGTAGCTCACCTCGCCGCGCGGCTCGCCCTTCGCCCCGGAGTGGTGCAGCGCCAGGTGCGCCGCGTCCAGCAGCACCTCCTGCGTCGGCTCCTGCCCCTTCTCTAGGGGAAGCACCACGTGACTGCCCGGCACTCCGCGCGCGTGGAACCACAGGTACCAGGGCCGGGCCACCTTGAAGGTGAGCGTGTCGTTGTCCTCCGAGCCCCGCCCCACCCAGATGCGCGAGCCCGCGTGGCCCACGTACTCCTTGAAGGGCTTGCCCTCCGGCGTGGCCTCGCCTCCCACCGGCACATGCAGCACCTGCGCCTGCGCGAGCAGCATCGCCTCGTCCATCCGCTCCACCTGCTCCAGTGAGAGCTGGGCGTGGGCGACCTCTCGCGCCAGCTCCGCCTCGCGGTGACGCGCCTGCTCCACGCCCCTCAAGAGCCGGCGGTACTGGTGGAAGTTCCAGTCCGCCTCCTCCTTGGGCGTGCGCTTCGGGTCCAGCTTCACCTGGACCTCCTCCGCGCCGGCCTCGGTGTACTCGGTGAGCGTCACTTCGGTGGCGCCCCGCTTGAGGCGGAAGAGGTTCTGCGCGAGCAGCTCCCCCGTCCGACGGTGCTTCTCCGCGTCCGGCCCGCGCGCGGCCTCCGCCCTCACCTTCTCCAAGGTGCGCGAGGAGCGCTTGAGGCGCGCCCGGTACGGCTGCGCCAGTCGGCGGCGGATGGACTCCGCGCGGCTCGCCTGGTCCTTGGCTCCGAGCAGCCCCTCCGCCGCGTGGGAATAAGGGAGCAGGTCCCCCTCGGCGGGCACCAGTCGCGAAGGTGCGAGCCGTGCCTTCGCCAGTGCGTCCGGGGGCAGCGACTCTGGAGGCGTCCACGCCGCGCCCGGGTAGAGATTGCGCCGGGGACCGAAGCCCTCGCCGGACAGCATCAGCACCCGCCCCTGCTCACTCAAGAGGAGCAGTCCGCCCGGGGAGCCCAGCTCCATCACCAGGCGTCGGCGCACCTCCTCGCGCTCGAAGTCCAGCTCCACCACCCGCTCCGCGTCGCGAAAGCGCGCCGCCACGAGCTTCGCGCCGGTCAGCTCGTGCCGCAGCCACCGTTGAAAGGGCGCGGGCTCTCCCGGTGTGGGGAAGCGCGTCTCGGCGACGGCCACTCGCGACAGGTCTCCCTCGGCGCACAGGCACAAGAGGAAGGAGCGTCCGGGGACTCTCAGCTCCAGGTAGGCCAGCCTCGGCAGCGGGCACCAGGCCTTCTGGGCCACCGCTCCCGTCAGCTTCGCACCCACCTCCGCCACCACCTGCTCCAGCTCCGAAGGACGCAGTGACATGAGCCAACTCCCTGTCCGCACAAAAGAAAAACGGCCCGGCGGGATTCGCCGAGCCGTTCACCGGACGTCAAATACCGTCCGCGAATGACGACGTGCTGCTCAGGACTCCGGGGTCGCCGGGGCCGCCACCGTCTTCGCCTTGCTCGCGCGCTTGCGGGCAGGGGCCTTCTTGGCAGGCTTACGAGCAGTCGTCTTCTTCGCCGCCGCCTTCTTCGCGGTCTTGCCAGCCGTCTTGCGGGTGGTCGTCTTCTTCGCGGCGGTCTTCTTCTTCGCGCTCTTCGCGGCGGTCTTCTTCTTAGCGGCCATCAGAACCCTCCATGTAATTGGCCCCAGTCAACCGAGGGCCTGCACTCTTCTTTTGATGGAGTGAGTGCTTGAAGTGAATGGTACGGGCGACACACCAGTGTGTCAACGCATGGTGATGTATTGCATCGCGCGGCGAGGCCGATTTTTCGGCATCGGGCGGTGCCGGAGGTCGCGAAAGGCGCTTCGCGGACACTTCCGAAGCGACGAACGAAAACGCGCGCGAGGCCGAATTCTAGGCTCCGGACGCGACGGAGCCGTTCGTGCCGCGCGCCTCGGAGGCGCACTGTCGGATGCCGCGCACTGGCCTGTGCGGCACTCCGAACTTTTCGCGAAGGAGGCCCGCGTCTACGGTGCGCGGCCACGATGAGGACCTCCGAGAAGACCTTCCCCGCCGACTTCACCTTCGGCGTCGCGACCTCCGCGTACCAGGTGGAGGGCGGCATCGAGAACGACTGGGCCGAGTGGGAGCGCGCGGGAAAGTTGAAGGAGCCCCACGCCCGTTGCGGGCAGGCGGTGGACCACTGGCACCGCTACGAGGAGGACTACGCGCTGGCCCGCGCCGTGGGCGCCACCGCCTTCCGAATCTCCCTCGAGTGGGCGCGAATCGAGCCCGAGCGCGGGCGCTTCGACGAGGCCGCGCTGGAGGCGTACCGGGAGCGGCTCCTGAAGATGAAGGCCCAGGGCCTGCGGCCGGTGGTGACGCTCCACCACTTCACCCATCCGACATGGTTCCACCGGGAGACGCCGTGGCACTCGGCCGACAGCGTGGAGGTCTTCCGCCGCTATTCCCGCCGGTGCGCATCGCTGCTGGAGGGCCTGGACGCGCTCGTCATCTCCTTCAACGAACCGATGGTGCTGCTCTTGGGCGGCTACCTCCAGGGCGCCATCCCCCCCGGAATCGCGGACGGGGCGCTCACCATGAGGGCGATGGAGAACATGGTCCGCGCCCACGCGGCGGCGCGGCGGGAGCTCCTGGAGCGGCTGGGCCGGGTGGAGCTGGGCATCTCCCAGAACATGCTGGCCTTCTCGCCGGACCGCTGGTGGAACCCGCTGGACCGCGCGCTCGTGCGGCTGGCCTCCCCCGCCTACAACCACGCCTTCCATGAGGCGCTCTCCACCGGGAAGCTCCGGGTGAACATGCCTGGGGTGGCGACCACCCGCGCCGACATCCCCGAGGCCCGGGACTCGGTGGAGTTCATCGGGGTGAACTACTACAGCCGCGCGCACCTGCGCTTCGTGCCGCGCCCGCCCTTCATCGAGTTCAAGTACCGCGACACCCGAGGGAGGGGCCTCACCGACATCGGCTGGGAGGACTGGCCCGAGGGCTTCCTCCAGACGCTGCGCGACGTGAAGCGCTACGGCAAGCCGGTGTGGATTACGGAGAACGGCATCGATGACCGCGCGGGCGCCCGGAGGCCCCACTACCTGCACTCCCACCTCGACCAGGTGCTGGCCGCCCGGGCCCAGGGCGTGGACGTGCGCGGGTACCTCTATTGGAGCCTGCTCGACAACTTCGAGTGGCTGGAGGGCTGGGGGCCGCGCTTCGGCCTCTACCACGTCGACTTCGACACGCTCGCGCGCAGCCCCACCCCCGCCTGCGACTACTTCCGCGCTGTCGCCACCGGCCGCGTGCTCGTGCCGCCGCCGGGCTCGGCCCCGTAGGAGCTTCCGCGCCGCGTCAGCTTCAGCGGCTCAGCCGAGCGCGGCGCGGTAGTCGACGTCCTGCTCCTCCGAGGAGGCTCCGGAGCGGTCCGAGTCCGCGGCGGAGAAGAAGGCGCGCACCGCGTCCGCCACGGCCTCCGGGGCATCCAGGACGTTGGCGCGCGCACGGAAGGCGGCGGCGCCGGCGAGGCCGTGGGCGTACCAGCCCAGGTGCCGGCGGAAGGAGCGCACCGCGTTGAGCGGGTCCCCCACGAAGGCCAGGTGCGCGTGGAAGTGCTCCAGCACCAGGGCGCACCGCTCCTCGGGAGCAGGCGCGTCCCCACCGGCCAGCTCGCGAAAAATCCACGGGTTGCCCAGCGCGGCGCGGCCAATCATCACGTAGTCGCAGCCGGTGGTGTCCAGCATCCGCCGCGCGTCCTCGGGGGTGCGCACGTCCCCGTTGCCGAACAGGGGCAGCTCCGGGAAGTGGCGCTTCAGGTCGGTGATGACGCTCCAGTCCGCCTGGCCCGAGTAGCCCTGCTCCCGGGTGCGCGGGTGGATGGCGAGCCCCGCGCACCCCGCCTCCTGGAGGGCCGCGGCCATCTGGAGGTAGTTGCGGCTCTTCGCGTCCCAGCCCGAGCGAATCTTGCAGGTGATGGGCAGGCCCGAGGCCTCGCGCATCGCCCGGACGATGGCGGCGGCGCGCTCCGGGTCGCTCAACAGCGCGCTGCCCGCCCCGTTCTTCGTCACCTTCTTCACGGGACAGCCCATGTTGATGTCCAGGAGCTGGGCGCCATGGGACTTGCCGACCGCGGCCGCGAGGCCCATGGCCTCCGGGTCTCCTCCATAGAGCTGGAGCGAGTAGGGCCTCTCCACCTCCGCGTCGAAGCGCAGGTACATGAGGGTGCGCTGGTTGGCCCGCATCAACCCCTGGGAGCTGACGAGCTCGGTGGGGCACAGGGCGGCGCCCATGCGGAAGGCGAGCACCCGGAAGGGCATCTCCGACACCCCGGCCATGGGGGCGAGGACAAAAGGATTCGGGAGGGAATAAGGACCGAGTCGCGGCATGGGGCGCGGAGAACCTACCGAAATGAAGAGGAAGCGGTTGCGGGATGTGCGCTACGGACTGCGCATCCGCGCCTCAACGGTTAAGGTCCGTGCCCATGTTCCGCTTTCGACTCGGGAGCATTCCCGTCGACGTCCACCCCAGCCACCTGCTGGTCTCCGCCGTGCTCGCCTACAGCTCGGTCCGCGCCGCGCAGGACGGCTGGCCCTTCCGCCAGGTGTCCGAGGCGCCCGCCCTGGGCCAGGCCAGCGCCATGGTGGTGTTCGTCCTGTCGTGGATGCTCATCGTCTTCGTGTCCGTGCTGGTCCACGAGCTGGGCCATGCACTGGCCAGCCGCCTCTTCGGCTACCAACCCAGCATCGCCCTCGTCTGGCTGGGCGGGCATACCCTGCCCACCGACATGCCCGGCCCCCTTCCCTGGAAGAGGGACTTGGTCATCACCGCGGCGGGCCCGCTGTTCGGGTTGCTGCTCGGCGTGGTGAGCCTGGTGGGCTACCTCGTCTTCAACGGGCACTCCCCCGCGCTGGACTTCTTCCTGCGCACCTTCGCCGGGGCCAACTTCATCTGGGCCATCTTCAACCTGCTGCCGGTGCTGCCGCTGGATGGTGGGCGACTGGTCTCCACGCTGGCCACCCGGGTGCTCGGCCCCAAACGGGGGATGATCGCCTCCCAGGGCCTGGCGCTGCTGGTGTGCGTGGGCGTGGTCGTCTACAGCGTGAACATCGGGTGGCTGTTCCCCGCCATCTTCTTCGCCATGTACGGCTTCCAGGCGTTCCGCTCCCTGGCCGAGCTCCTGAGCTCCGGCGGCGGCGCCTCGTCGGGCATCAGCGCTGGTTCAATGGACCATCCGCTGGCGGCGAAGCTCCGCGAGGCGAAAATCGCGCTGGACGCGGGGCGGCTGGATGACGCGCGTCGCCTGGGTGGCGCGGTGCTGGAGGGGGGCGAGGGCCTCACCCCCGAGCTGGCCAGCCACGCCCACCACCTGCTCGGCTGGGTGGCGCTGAAGGAAGGCCAGGGCCGTCAGGCGCTGGACCACTTCTCCCAGGTGCAGGGACAGAAGGTGGAGCCTCACGCGGTGGCCGCGTCCTTCTCCCTCGTGGGAGATGACGCGCGCGCGCTGGATTGGTGGAAGCAGGCCTGGCAGACGTCATCGGACCGCACGGTGATGCACGAGTACGCCGGGACGTTGATCCGCCTGGGCCGCGCGCCGGAGGCCCTGAAGCTGCCCGGCGTGGAGCCCGCCGCCGCCTTCAGCTGCGCGGAGCGGGTGCTCTTCATCCGGGGCGTCTATTCAGAGGCAGCGGCCATGGGCGAGGCCGCGCTGGAGTATGTGCCGAGCGCCAGCATCGCCTACGACGCGGCGTGCGCTCATGCCAAGGCGCGCAACGTGCCCGACGCGGTGCGCCTGCTGCGGAGGGCGAGCGAGCTGGGGTTCAAGGATGGGGCGTATGCCGCCTCGGACGCGGACCTGGCGCCCCTGCATGGCCACCCCGCTTTCGAGGAGTGGTTGACGGAGCTGAGGCAATCCGCCGCCTCCTGACAGAGCGATGACAGCAGGGGGTGTTGATGCGGGGAGAGGCTGCGCACTTTCGGGTGCGCTCCTGCTCCAGCTCACGAGGCTTCCTTGCAGACTTCCTCTCCTGCTCCCGCCCTGTCCTCGGACAACGAGCGCCTGAACTGGCTGTCGTCCATCCCCTTCTTCGCCGTCCACATCATGTGCCTCTTCGTCCTCTCTGTCGGGGCGAAGCCAGTGGACGTCGCGGTCTGTGTGGGGCTGTACATCCTGCGCATGTGGGGAATCACGGTGGGCTTCCACCGCTACTTCTCCCACCGGGCCTTCAAGACGGGCCGTGTCTTCCAGTTCATCCTCGCGCTGGTGGGCACCCTGTCCACGCAGAAGGGCGTGCTGTGGTGGGCGGCCAACCATCGCCACCACCACCGGACGTCGGACCAGGCGGACGACATCCACTCTCCCGTGCAGAAGGGCTTCTGGTTCAGCCACGTGGGCTGGATTCTGTGTGACAAGTACGGGGCCACGCGCATGGAGGGCATCAAGGACTTCGCGCGCTTCCCGGAGCTGGTGTGGCTCAACCGCTTCCACCTGGTGCCGCCCGTCCTGCTGGCCGTGGCGCTCTACTTCATCGGCGGCTTCTCCATGCTGGTGTGGGGCTTCTTCGTGAGCACCACCCTCTTGTGGCACGGGACGTTCACCATCAACTCCCTGAGCCACATCTTCGGAAAGCGCCGCTACAAGACGACGGACACCAGCCGGAACAACTGGCTCCTGGCCCTCATCACCCTGGGCGAGGGCTGGCACAACAACCACCACTACCACCAGAACACCGCCAACCAGGGCTGGTTCTGGTGGGAGGTGGACTTCAGCTTCTACTCGCTGAAGGTGCTCTCCTGGCTCAAGGTGGTGGAGGGCCTGCGGCTGCCCTCCGACTCGGTGAGGTACGCATACAGGAAGTACTCGGCGGAGGACCGCGCCGCGCTGGCCGTGCCCGCCCGCTTCTTCGGCGCGGGTGGCGCGCGCGCTCAACTGGTCGCCGCGAAGAGCGCCGCCGAGGGCAAGGTTCGCGAAGCGCTGGCCGCCGCCGCGGACCACCTGCCCTCCTCGGCACCCACACCGCAGCCGATGCTCAAGCAGTAGCCGCCTCCGTGAGGGCGGGGCGGAGGCGCACCCACCCGAGTCCCGGCCAACCGGCTAGAGTGGCTCGCGCGTGACTTCGCCTCCGCCGATGAAACCCGCCTCCGCGCCCGTGCGTACCGGAGACGACTCGGGGCGCGCCTCCGTCGCCCTCGAGTCCGACGAGGTGCTGATGGCGCGGTTCTGTGAGGGGCAGGCTCCGGCGTTCGACGCGCTCTTCCAGCGCCACTCGCGACAGGTGCGCGGCTACCTCACGCGGATGACGGGCAGCGCGTCCACGGCCGAGGACCTGGTGCAGCTCACCTTCATGTCCCTGGTCCGCGCGCGCGGGCGCTTCCTTCCGGGCTCCCGCTTCAAGCCCTGGCTGTACGCCATCGCCACCAACGCGGCGCGGGACTTCCAGCGCCGGGGCCGCCGCCCCGAGGAGCTGACCCCCGAGGGAGAGCTGCCCACGGGCATCGCCGACGAGAGCCCCGGCCCCCGCGACGTGGGATTGGAGCGCGCGGTGCGCCAGGCGCTCGACGCGCTGCCGGAGGGCCAGCGCATCCCCATCCTCCTGCACCGCTTCGAGGGCATGGGCTTCGCCGAAATCGCCGACACCCTGGGCCTCACCGAGAGCGCGGTGAAGGTCCGGGCCCATCGCGGCTACCTGCGCCTGCGCGAGCTGCTCGCCGCGCTCCGAACGGAGACCCTGGAATGACTCCCGAGTGTTCACGGGTGATGGACTGCCTGGGCGAGACCCTGCCCCCGGACCTGGCCGCGCACGTGGCCCGATGCCAGGAGTGCCAGGTGGTGACGGGCGGCTTCGAGTACATCAGCGGACCGAGCCTCGCTCCAGCCGCGCTGGCGTCCGCTTCCTCCTCTGACGATGAGGACGACGAGGACACCCTGCCCGGTCAGCTCGACGCGCGGCGCTTCGCCCTGGAGGCCCTGGCGAAGCAGCCGAAGGCGCGCCCCTGGTGGCATGGCCTGGCGCTGCTGGTGGGCGTCCACGCGGCGACGGTGGGCGGGGGGCTGGCGCTCTTGAGCCGCGACTTCTGGGTGCGCAACGCGGCCCACTCCAGCCTCGTCGTGGGCGTGGGGGTCCTCATCCTCGCGCTGCTGGCCGCTGGGACCTATGTCGCGCTGTCGCCCCAGCGCCGCGTCGTACCCTGGGTGGCCGTCCTCGCCACCTCGGGAGCCCTGGGGCTCACCGTGGTGCTCACGGGCTCCGGCCAACAGGGCAAATCATTCCTCGCGGGCCTCGTCGGCTGCATGGGCACGGAGCTGGCGGTGACGGTGGTGCCCCTGGCCGTCACGCTGGTGCTCTTGAGCCGCTCCGCCTTCCACCCCGCGCGAGCCCTGGCCGCCGGCCTGTCCGCGGGCGCGGCCAGCCTGCTCGTCCTCCACCTGCACTGCCCCGACGGGACGGCGTCACACCTGCTCTGGGGCCATGTCGTCCCCTGGCTGGGGCTCGGGGGCATCGCCGTGCTGCTGCGCTCGCGCCTGCCCACGAGCAGCCACGCGCCCTGAGGGCGGGCGCCCCTCCCCTCGCTCCCTCCCGCTGTACCTCCGAGAGGAGTGCCACCGGCCCGACAAGTCACTCCAGAACGTTGCAGCTTCCACGTTCGGGATGGGTTAGTGGGAGGACCAATGAATGTCGATGAACCTCCGCCTGGAGTGGTGACCCAGCGCGCGGCGTGGCTCCTCCGAGCCCGAGAACTGCTGAGCCGTTTCACCCACACGGCGCTCCAAGCCTCCAACCGCCTGCGACTGCCCGGCCCGTCCGTGCTGCCGGTGGCGGGCGCGGTGGTGGGGCTCTACAGCGGCCTCGTCGCCGGCATCTTCTCCAACCTGATTGGCCTCTTCAGCGGCCTGACGTTCGGCGCGGCGGAGCTGGCGCACACGCTGCGCCGCAGCCAGTTGCTGACGCTGGTGGACGCGTTCGGCTCGGCGCGGTGGCATCTGGAGTACGCCATCGTCGGGGCGCCGCTGGCGTTCGGCGCGCTGCTGCTGGCGCGGGTCATCGAGCCCGGGGGCCCTCGGGACGAGGTGAAGCGACGGCTGCGCCTCCTGGCGCTGCTGACGCTGGGCGCGCTGTCGCTCTACTACCCCCTGGTGGCGCTGGCCGCGCTCAACAGCGTCTTCGGCCACCCGCATTTCCTGGCGGAGGCGATTCCCCAACTGCCCTGGTGGCTGATGCTGCTGGCGCCGACGCTGGGCGGAGTGGCGGTGGGACGGCTGCTGCGCGACAGGCCGGAGACGCATGGCCACGGCGTCCCGGAGGTCGTCCGGGCGGTGAAGAGCGGCGCCAACGTGGTGCCCGCGGACCGGGGCTTGTTGAAGCTGGTGGCGTCCGCCATCACCATTGGCAGCGGCGGGTCGGCGGGCCGCGAGGGCCCCATCGTCTATGGCGGCGCGGCGTTCGCCTCCACGGTGGGCCGGGTGCTGGGCTTCAGCCGCAGGGAGCTGTCCATCCTCCTGGCGTGCGGCGCGGGCGCGGGCATCTCCGCGTCCTTCAACGCCCCCATCGCCGGCGCGGTGTTCGCGATGGAAATCATCCTCCGCGAGTTCGAGCTGCGCGTCTTCTCGCCCATCATCCTGGCCAGCGTGGCGGGCACCCTGGTGAGCCAGGGCGTGCTGGGCGAGGCGCCCATCCTGCGCAGCGTGCCGTACGAGCTGGTGAGCGGCTCGGAAGTCCTGGCCTACGCGGCGCTGGGCATCGGCTGCGGCCTGTTGGCCTTCACCTTCGTGCGGATGCTGCACGGGGTGGAGCACTTCTTCCAGGGGCGCATGGGTGGCAAGCTGTCGCCGTGGCTGGGCCGCAAGTCGCTGCCGTTCCGCGCGGGCGTGGGCGGGCTGTGCGCTGGCACCATGGCCTTCGTCAGCCCCACCGTGTGGGGCAGCGGGCACGACTTCATCAACCTGGCGGCGGTGGGAAAGCTGTCCTTCTTCTTCCTCGTCACCGCCTGCGTGCTGAAGCTGGTGGCGACGGCCATCACCATCGGCTCGGGGGGCTCGGGCGGGACGTTCTTCCCCGCGGCCGTCATCGGCGCCATGGCGGGCGGCGCGTTCGGCACGCTGGTGCACTACTTCTTCCCGGCCAGCACCGGCCCCAGCGGGGCGTACGCGCTGGTGGGCATGGGCGGCGCGGTGGCGGCGCTCAACCGCGGTCCGCTCACCGGGATGATGATGATGTACGAGCTGAGCGGGAACCACGACATCATCCTCCCGCTGATGGTGACGTGCACCATCGCCTCCGCGCTGTGCCACTACCTCATCGAGCGCAACGCGCCCAAGGCGCCCAGCGACACGGACCTCCTGGAGAGCACGCCCGTGAAGGAGCTGATGGAGCACATGGCGCCCGTGCCCGCGGGCCTGCCGATGCGCCCCCTGGCGGACCTGCTGCTCACCTCGGAGACAGGCGCGCTGGTGGTGCTCGACACCCACGGCGAGGTCTACGGCATCGTCCAGGTGGAGCAACTGCGCGAGGTGTGGCGCGACGAGGCCATGTACCCGCTGCTGGTGGCCAGTGATTTGGCGCGCAAGCTGCCAGCCCTGGCCCCCGAAACCGACCTGGCCCACGCGCTGCTCCTCATGGACCAGGAGGACGTGGACGCCCTGCCCGTCGCCGCGCCCGAGGGCATCGCCACCCGGGGCCTGCTGACCCGCGCCGCGGTGAGGCGCTTCCTCTTCGCCCAGCACGCCCGGGCTCACGCGAGCGGAGACAGCCCCGTCAGCGCCTCGGAGACCTCGCACTGACGACCTGGGGTCCGGGCCACCCCCCTTCTACGAGGAAGGCTCGTCCTGTTCGTGGCGCGAAGGATGGGACATGCTGGGCGCCCGGAGGCGTCCGTGGAGCTACTCCGTGCGAGTCCAGCCGAGCACCCGCTGCTGCGAAACCTGTACCCGCTCTACCTGCACGACTTGAGCGAGTTCGGCGTGGAGTACCGCCTGGACGCGCAGGGCCAGTGGGTGCCGAACTTCCTGCCCACGTGGCTGGCGGACTCCAACGAGGTCCACCCGCTGCTGTTGCGCTGGGAGGGCCGCACGGTGGGCTTCGCCTTCGTGGCGCAGGCACCCTTCCCGTACATGACGCCCGGGCGCGACTTCCGGATGAGTGAGTTCTTCATCCTGCGCGGCGAGCGGGGCTACGGCCTGGGCCGGCGCGCGGCCATGGCCGTGTTCGACCGCTTCCGGGGGCTGTGGGAGGTGTCCCAGCTCCCCGCCAACCACGCGGCCACCTCCTTCTGGAGGAAGGTCATCCGTGAGTACACCGGCGGCCAGTTCGAGGACAGCTACGTGGAGGACTCCCCGGCCCAGCTCTTCGACAACCGGGGACTGCCTCCCCTGCGACTCAAACCGCTCAAGGACCGGTAGGCTACGGCTTCGGCTTCGCCTCGGGAGCGGGCTGCTTCGCGGCGGGCGCTGGCGTCGCGCCGGGCTCGGGAGCGGCGGCGGGCTTGCCCTGGGTGCACGAGGTGATGGCGCCCGACGGGTCGATGGCGTCACCGCCCGAGTCCACCTTGAGGACCTTGCGCCCCTCGCCGACGACGAAGGTGTAGCGCTTGGACACCGTCACCAGCGGCATCTTCACGTCGTACGACTCCACGACCTTGCCCTCCGGGTCCGGGATGAAGGGGAACGGCGCCTTCAGCTCGTCCTTGAAGCGCTTGAGCGTCGCCGCGTCGTCCGTGCTGAAGGCCAGCACGCGCCCCTGCAGCTTCTCGATATCCGAGTGCCGGGCCGTATACGCCTTGAGCTCCTTGGTGCACCCGCCCGTGAAGGCCTTGGGGAAGAAGGCGACGATGACGGGCCCCTGCTTCACCATCTCCGACAGGATGTAGACCTTGCCGTCCGTGTCCTTCACGGTGAAGTCCGGGGCGGTGTCGCCCACGTTGGGAACGGCGCCAACCAACAGGCCTGCGAGCAGTACGGGAGCGAGGAGCATGCCGGGCATTTGAGCGGGCCCGCTCCTCCCAGGCAAGCGACGCGGGTCCGCTACTTCGCCTCGGCCATGCGCGCCCACACGGCCGCGGCCGCCTCGCGCGCCTGCTCGGCCACCACGGAGGGATTCACGGACAGCGGCCGGCGCGCCCACATGCGCCACACCCCGTCCACCATCACCGCCTCCACGTGCCGGCTGCCCAGGCCGAACACCACGTGCCACGCCAGGTTCTCCGCCGTCAGCGGCGTGGCCGGCAGGTAGTCGAGCACCAGCAGGTCCGCCAGCGCGCCCTCCCGCATCGGCCCCACCGGCGCACCGAAGTGCTGGGACACCAGCCGGTGCCCGTTGGCCAGGTAGCGCAGCACGTCGATGGGCTGCCCCGCCTCGCGCGAGCGCAGGTACGCCGCCTGCGCCTCCGCGAACAGGTCCGCCGACACGCCGTCCGCCCCCAGCGTCGCGCGCGCGCCGAACTTCAGCGCCGGCGCATAGCCCACCTCCAGCCCCTGGTTGGCGCGCGGCGTGTGGACAATCCACGCCCCCGTCGCAATCACCTGCGCCAGGTCCGCCCACGCCAGATGTCCCACGTGCGCCAGCTGGCTGCGAGGCGACAACAGCCCCGCGTCCAACAGCCGGGGCACCTGCGAGGCGCCGTGCCGCTCATTGGACAGCCGCTCATCCAGCGGGTCCTCCGCGAGCGGGATGTGCAGGCCGGTGTTCGCCGCCTTCAACGCCTCGGCGAGGCCCTGGAGCGCGTCCGGCCCCAGCGTGAAGCAGGGGGCCGCGCCCACCTGGCCCCGGAATCTCCCCTTCGCCTTCTGCGCGAAGCCCACCGTCTCCTCCAGCCCCTCCTCGCGCC
>NZ_JABXEM010000207.1:0-21673 GCF_013372595.1 Myxococcus sp. AM011 | reverse complement strand
GGTGAGGCCCTGGAAGGGGAGAAGCCGGCGCCCCTCTCGGCGGCGAAGTCGGAGGCGCTGGCCAGCGGCGGCGGCCCGGCCGTCTCCTGGGTGGCCCCCACGCTCGTCGTCAACAGCAACTTCCCGACGGGGACGCTCCAGTTCAACTCCGAGACGGACTTCACCCGGTTCCTGCGCGCGTTCGATGCCGCGGAGGCTCCCTCCACCGGCTCCATCACCGGCACGCACGCCTACAGCGCCGCCAATACCAACAGCGCCAGCCAGAACTACGTCACCTTCACCGTCTACCTGCTGGCGGGCCAGGACTTCGACGTCGGCACGTGCGGTGTCGAGGGCTCGGTGGCCTCGGGCGACACCTACCTGCGCGTCTATGATGGCGCCAACAACCAGGTCGCCTACAGCGACGACGCCTGCGGCAGCGCGGGCAGCCGCGCGACCTTCACCGCTCCCTCCACGGGCACGTATCAGGTCCGGATGGGCTGTTACTCCAGCAACTCGTGCAGCGGGACGACGGCCTATGTCGTCAACGACGCCATCGGCGCCGGGGCGACCTCGAGCGGCTTCGTCTCCTACAACACCGCGAACACCAACAGCGCGACCCAGAACCACGCGACCCTGTCATTGCAGCTCGAGCAGGGGCAGGCCTTCAGCCTCGGGACGTGTGGCCTCGTGGGGTCTGCCTTCACGGGTGACACCTACCTGAGCGTCCTCAACGGCAGCAACGCGGTGGTCGCCAGCAGCGACGATGCCTGTGGTGGCCGGGGCAGCCGCATCGACTTCACCGCCGCCACCAGCGGGACGTACGAGGTCCGCCTCGGGTGCTACGCGGCGGTCGCCTGCACCGGCACCCTCGCCTACACCGTCACCGCGCCGCTGACGCAGGCGCAGATGCTGCCGGGGGGCTTCAACAGCGCGTTCGCGTCGCTCAAGGTCGCTTCGTTCAGCGACCCCGCGGGTGATGCCATCGTCGACGTCACCGAGGCCGAGTACCTGAACGACCTCAAGCTCTACCTCACCGACGACGATTCCATCCGCAAGCTCGTCGACCCCGAGCTGCAGGTCGTCGTGGGCAACACGCTGCGCCACATCACGAACCTGGGGGTCTTCACCGTCGAGCTGTCTCAGCTCGCGGCGTACCGGAGCTGGTACAACGCGAACAAGTACGCCATCAACGTCGACCCGAACTACACCTCGGTGCCGGGTGAGACGTCCCTGGGCGATGGCAGGTACCAGGTCATGCCGGGCGTCACGCGTGCGGTGGGCCGGGACTACGGCGTGCCCGACATGAAGCTGTTGGGCAATGACGAGGAGGGCGGCGGCGCTCAAACCCTCACCCAGAAGCTCGAGGCCCAGGGGGGGGAGTGGTCCGGGTCCGACATCCTGGCTGAGAAGAGCGAGGTCCAGGAGTCGAAGACGTCCTGCTCCGACGGCCTGACGGAGAAGGGCAACAAGGGCGGGGAGAACGGCCGCATCGCGTACTGGTGGGGCAAGGTCAACCTGCACACGACGGCGTCCGGGGCCTGGACCCACGACACCGACTGCACCTCGGGCGCGAACCTCGACCCGCTCGCCTACTGCCGCAAGTTCTGGCCGTTCACGGCCTCGGTGCAGGAGGTCCCCGTGACGCAGAAGCCGGGGGCCCCCTGGCTGTCCGCGGGTTGCACGGGCCCCACCGCCTACAACGGCCTGCGCGAGTTCCTCTGCAAGGACACCCTTGCGTGCAACACGACTCCGCCCGCCAACCTCCCCTATGCGTCCTTCCCCGTGGGCTCCAACTTCCGGCGCTCGGAGAACGTGGGTGTCACCAGCAACCGGCGCTTCGTCTTCAAGGCGCAGCACACCTGGCAGCCGCTCAGCATCATCTACGAGCGCATTGGCGTGAAGGCGAAGCTCCAGCGCAAGAAGCGCTTCCTGTTCGTCTCCTACTGGGGCCCCTCGAACGCCGACGAGATGGTGATTTCCATCGACAACATGTACCTCTGGACGGACTACATCTTCCCGGCTCCGCAGCAGTTCAACACCCTTGCGCAGCCGAAGTTCGACGGCCTGGCGGACTACAAGATTGGCAACTGGGTCGTGAAGACGATGAACCTCAAGGTCAACGCGAGCGCCCTGGGCTACCGGGTGACGACGGCCCAGATAGGGCAGTGGCTCAACAGCATCTTCAACTCGCTCATCGGCAGCACGTACCAGAACCTCTATGAGAGCATCGTCAAGAACATGATCGACTCCATCGATTCGACGTTCAGCCAGCGCTACAAGGAATACGCCAAGCGCGTGATGCAGCTCGCCGAACAGAATCGCCTCAAGTGGACCATCGGCGAGGCCCGCAAGCCGCAGTGTTATGGAGAGTCCAACCGCTGGACCTTCGACTGGAACATCGGGTTCGGTGACGCCACGTACGACTACCAGATGAAGACAGGCGCCTTCTCCGCGCGCGCCCGCGTCGGCAACGACTGGTACGGCATCCGTTTCGTGCGCCAGGATTAGGACCTGTTTCGTTAGGGAAGAAGGTCGGCCTCCTGCTGCGTCGAAGCGGCAGGAGGATGCGACCAGGGGGCGTGAAGAAGGACGACGGCTCGCGAGGCGTCGGTGGGGCGCACCTGGATGGCCGCGACGCAGGCAGGCCATCGCCACCTGGGTGGGGCTCGTGGGCTCGTTGGTGTTGGCGCGCGCCTTGGGCGAGCTTGCGCTGACCGATTCGGGCTGTCGGCGGAGCGAGTCCCCGCGTCAGGCCTTGCTTCAGGGCGACCGAGGTCGCGAGCCCTGCTCCGAGGGGCTGCCGTTGCCGCCCCGAGTGAACGTGGCCACGCATGTCCACCAGAGGTCACGGTCCATCCGTGGGCGGGGTGCTCCAAGCGGTTCACGGTGCGCGGCCCTGGACCGACGTGGAAGCGCGACGACGGTTCATCCTGGAGGTCGGCTCGTGATTCGTCTGAGCAACAGCACCCTGGTGTCCCTGCCTCCTGGCGTGGCGCGTCCCGCGTATGACCGCACCCGGGTGACGCCGGGCATCGCCCACATCGGCGTGGGCCAGTTCCATCGCGCGCATCAGGCGCTCTACCTGGACCGCTGCCTTGCCCTCGCGGGCCAGGAGCGCTGGGGCATCGTCGGCATCGGCGTCCTGGATGGCGCGAGGGAGCATCACACGGCGGATGCGCTCCACGCGCAGCAGGGCCTCTACAGCCTGACGGAGTTCCCCGCGCGGGGGCGTCCCACGGTGCGAGTGGTGGGCTCGCTCGTGGACTACCTCCATGCCCCCCGGGACGCGGAGCGGGTGCTGGAGCAACTGGCGGCTCCGGACCTCCGCATCGTCACGCTGACGCTCACCGAGGGCGGCTACAACATGGACGAGGCAGGCCACTTCCTGCTGGAGACGCCCGCCGTCGCCAGGGACCTGGACAGTCAGGTGCCAACGACGGCCTTCGGACTGGTCGCCGAGGCGCTGCGGCGTCGGCGCGAGCGGGGCCTCGGCCCCTTCACGGTGCTGAGCTGCGACAACCTCCGCCAGAATGGCGACGTGGCGCGGAGTGCCTTCCTGTCATTCGCTCGGGCGCGGGTGCCGTCGCTCGCGAACTGGATGGAGGAGCACGTCACCTTTCCCAACGGGATGGTGGACCGCATCACCCCAGGCGTGACGGAGCACGAGGCGGCCCGGCTCAACGAGGCCAGCGGACTGGATGATGCGCTGCCGGTGTACTCCGAGGCCTTCATCCAGTGGGTCGTCGAGGACAGGTTCTGCGCGGGGCGGCCACCGCTGGAGCGCGTGGGCGTCCAGTTCACCGACGACGTCGGGCCTTACGAGCAGGTCAAGCTGCGGCTGTTGAATGCCTCGCACAGCCTGCTCGCCTTTCCGGGCCTCCTGATGGGCTACCGCTTCGTCGCCCAGGCCATGGAGGACCCCGCGTTGGTGTCCCTGCTGCAAGCCTTCCTCCGAGAGGACGCGGAGCCATTGCTCCAGGCACCCCCGGGCCTGTCCGTGCGGGACTACGGCGACACGGTGCTGGAGCGCTTCAGCAACCCGGCCATCAGCGACCAGCTCCTGCGCATCGCCAGTGACAGCGCGTCCAAGCTGCCCAACTTCGTCGAGCCCACGGCGCGCGAGGTGTTGCGACAGGGTCGGGACTCACGGCGCCTCGCGTTCCTGCTCGCGGCGTTCTGTGAGTACCTGCGAGGAGTCGACGAGCGCGGCCATGTGTTCCTCCCCGTGGAGCCCCACCTGACGGAGGCCGAGGTGCGGCGCGCGCATGCCACGGACCTGAAGGCGCCGCTGGGCCTGGCGATGTTCCGGGAGTGGGGATTGGCGGAGCATCCCGGCTTCGTGAGGGATTGCGTCCACTTCCGCAGGGAGCTGCGCTTCAAGGGCGTCTCGGCGACGCTGGCGGAGCTGACGCGGTCGATGGAGGAGGCCTCCGCCTGAGCGTCGCGTGGAGCACCCCGCCTCGCTGATGGCGGAGTCCTCCCTCGCCTGTCACACGCTGCAGCGCCTACTTGCTGTCGAGCGTGAAGACGCCGTCCCAGTCCTTGGGCGGAGGCGTTACGAGCAGGGTGTCGCACCGCGCGGCGAAGCGTTGCGAGGGCGGGTCCTCGGGCGAGGCGAGGAACGCCGCGCGAGCTTCCGTGAAGCGCTGGGAGCGGTACAGCGCGAGTCCCTCGGCGAAGCGGGCGAGGTGTGGCGCGGGCACCGTGTCCGCGGTGCCCACGAGTTCGAATACGCGGACGGGCTGCTGCTTGCCCTTGACGCGCAGCAGGTCCAGCTCACGCGCCAGCACCACGCCGCGCGCGGCGAGCAGTGTGTCCTCGGCGACGAGCGTCCGGGTGCCGTAGACCTTGGCGGCGCCCTCCAGCCGTGAGGCGAGGTTCACCGTGTCGCCGATGACGGTGTAGTCCTGGGCCGCGCTGGAGCCCAGGTTGCCCGCCACCGCGTGGCCCGTGTTGATGCCGATGCGGCAGTCGAGTCGCGGCAGCCCGCGCGCCTCGAACACCGGTGACAGGCGGTCCACCACCGCGAGCAGGTCCAGCGCGGTGAGGCACGCGCGCGCCGCATGGTCCTCCAGCGGAAGCGGCGCGTTCCAGAAGCACATGATGGCGTCGCCGATGAACTTGTCGAGCGTGGCCCCATGCAGCGTCAGCACGCCTGTCGCCTGCTCGAAGTAGGTGTTGAGCAGCGCGACCAGCTCTTCCGGGCTGAGCTGCTCGCTCATCGAGGTGAAGCCCACCAGGTCACTGAAGAGGACCGTGAGCAGCTTCCGCTCTCCACCCGGCGCAGCCTTCTCCGGGTTCTTGAGCAGCTCGTCCACCACCTGCGGCGCGAGGTATCGCTTGAAGAGGCCCTTGATCTGGTCCCGCTGTCTCAAGCCGCTGACCATCTCGTTGAAGGACTGAGCCACCCGGCCCACCTCGTCGGTGCCTCGCACGGGCACCTCGACGGTGAGGTCTCCCAATCGCACGCGCCCCGCCGCCGCCTCCAGCTCCACCAGCGGCGCGGCCAGCCCGCGCGCGAGGAAGACCGCCGCCGCGAGCGCGAACAGCGCGATGCCCACGGCCGCGCGCACCAGCCAGAGCCAGATGGGCTCGAGGATGGGATTGATTTCCTCGTCGAAGTCCCTCAGGACGAACACCTGCCCCAGCGGGGACTTGTCCACGTCCACGCCGAACAGCGTCCCCT
Organism: Myxococcus sp. AM011; assembly: GCF_013372595.1. NCBI lineage: Bacteria > Pseudomonadati > Myxococcota > Myxococcia > Myxococcales > Myxococcaceae > Myxococcus > Myxococcus sp. AM011. The sequence continues at coordinate 16,005 of NZ_JABXEM010000207.1, read as the reverse complement.
CGCGAACCAGGTAGAGCTTGTCGCCCAGGTAGACGTCGCGCACCTGCCCGGCCTCCAGGTCCGGACCGTCCAGTCGCCTCTCCAGCGGGAGCTGAGAGGCCATGGCTCCATCCTCAGCACGTACGGCGAAGCGGGGCTGGGTGTCTGCTTTCCGTGGACCCGATGCCATCGAGTCCTCCAGCACCAGCAGAACGTCCGTCACCCATTGGCCGGACAGCACCACGCCCACCGGCTCCTCGTCCTTGCGCGACGACCCATAGGCGGGCTGGGCATGGACGAACAGCAGGTCTCCCTCGCGAATTTGCTTCGGAGAGATGAACGTGAAGGGCAGGGCGCGCAACTGCGCGGGAGACCACAGCGCCGACGTGGGCCCTGTCTTCAGGGCGGTGTCCACCAGGGGCAGCTCCAGCGGCTTGTCCCCCAGCTGCTCCACGTCCGCGCGCGTGTAGACCAGCCGCCCGCTCGCGTTGAAGAAGGCCCACGGCAGCTCGCCCCCGAATGCGTCCGTGTCGGCGGAATTGATGATGGCGCGCGCATAGGCGATGCCGTCGGTCTCCGACGTCTCTTCCCCGAGCCCTGCCTGGGCGTCCTGGGAGTTGACCGACAGGGACATCTCCTTGAAGGAGCGGTCCATCGTTCGCGCCTCGGCCACGTCGCGAATGAGTATCTGCCTGGCGTGAGCGAGCCGCTGGAAGTCATCCAGCGTGCGCTGCAGGTCGTTGGCGATCTTCTGCTTCGCGGCGACCCTCACCGCGATCGTGGTGACCACGAGCGCCGCGACGAGCGACGCACCTGCGAGCGCCATGAAGGCGAGAACGAGCTTCCGGGTCAGCGTCACCGCGGAAGATGATAGCCGTGCATGGGTGTTTCCCGCGAGCCTAGGGGCTCTTGCCCGAGTAATCCGGCCGGGGGCCGTACTTCTTGCCGTGCTTGTCCAGGTGGGTGTCGTCCGCGCGCGTCTCGGTCAGCTCGAGCGTGGCGGTGGCGGTGCCTCCCGACTCCACGACGACCTCCACTCGGGCGATGTCGCTCTTCTCGTCCCTCCGGTGCATGGCGAAGAGGGGATGGCGTCCGGGCGGCACGCCGCGCAGCTCGAAGCGCCCGTCCTTGTCCGTCACCGCGAAGGCCCGGTTGGGCACCACCACCACCGTGGCCACCATCTGCTCGTGGATGTCGCAGTACACGTCGATGATGCCCGTCTTCTTGAACGTCTCCACGTACGTCTCGCCCGGCCGGTTCTTCCCCGCGTCGAACCGGCGCGCCACCGAGCGCGAGAAGACGTTGTGCAGCACCACGTCCCGGTTGGCGAACTCCACCTTCTGGCCCGCGACGATGGGCAGCACCGAGGGGAAGAAAGTCTTGTCCCGCTGGCTCATCTTCGCCACCTCGGTGGGAGCCTCCTCTGTGTAGCCGGTGAGATAGACGACCACGCCGGAGCGGTCCGCCTTGGGCGTCTGCTTGCCGTCCGGACCGGTGACGAAGATTCGCACCTCGCCCCGCACGCTCCCCGGCTCGGCGCTCGCGAGCGGCGCGGCCAACAGCAGCGCCAGGAGAAGGAGCTTCACAGTGCCACCGCCCATATGAGCCTCGGCATGAAACGCGGGGTTTCGTCGGCGATGCCCGTCAACCCGACGAAGGTGCCCGCAGTAATCCACATGCGCCCGAACGTCCACGCCACGCTCGGCCCGACGAAGACGTGCGGGTCCGCGTCCACGTCCTTCAGGCCGAACTCACCGAAGGACTCCAGGGACAGCCGCAGCTCGTCCTCGATGACGGGATAGGAGACGCCCACGGAGTACGTCCCCAGGATTTGGACCGGCGCGTCGCTCGCGCGCAGCCCGGGGATGCCCACCTGCGTGCCCAGGTCCAGCGCCACGCGCAGCCCGCTGTCCCATTGGTACGAGCCGACCAGGTCCGCGTCCACGCGCGAGGGACTCGAGTCGCGGATGGACTGGTGCCAGACGGCGCGGATGAGCGGCTGGAAGGGGCGGTCATCGCCTCGGGGGAAGAGGCGGTAGCGGAAGTCGGCCTCGAAGGAGTCCAGCTCCGTGATGTCCCGGGTGGCGAGCACCTGGAAGGGAATGGCGAGCTCCAGGTGCTGGCTCAAGCCGATGACGGGCCCCCACCATATCCAGTAGACGGAAGGGCGACTGGGGAACGCGGGAGCGCGACTGCGCGCCCACAGCCACTGCTCCAGCTCGACGTCGCCCTTGGGCACGATGTCGGTGTCGAACGTCCAGATGAAGGGGCGGCGGCCAGCCAGGGCGGGCTCGGCCCACGTCACTCCCAGGATGCACGCCACCAGTGCCAGCCAACGGACTGCTCGCATTCGCGCTCCCCACCCCGGGCGACGGGGTGCTCGTGCTGGTGCCTAGCACACCACGCCCGGAGGTGGGACCGACAGGCGATTACAGCCGGTCGCTGATACGCTGCTGCAACAGCCAGTCGTAGAGCTCCAGGGTGGCGTAGGCGGTGTCCCACGTCGCCCCGTTGTGGCCTCCGTTGGGATAGATGGTGACGCGCATCTTGCTCTCACCCGGGCCGCACTTCGTGTCGAGGTGCGTCTTGAGGTTCGTCGCGCGGCCCGGCGTGTCCTGACCGCCGTGGAAGGCCCAGATGGGCAGCGGCTTCAAGTTGCAGACGTTCGCGTCGTTCTGGGGCGTGGAGGTGAACGCGATGGGGACGATGGCCGCCACCCGGTTCGTGTTGTACATGCCCAGCTCCAGGCTCATGTTGCCGCCGCCGCTCAGGCCAGTGATGTAGATGCGGTCCGTGTCCACGCGGTAGTCCTTCTTGGCGTCCTCGAGCAGCGCGAGCACCGCGGGCGCGGCGAACCAGCCGGTGCCCTCGTTGGTGAACGGGAGGCGCTGGGTGGGCGAGATGACGATGGCCTTCATCGCGGCGCGGAAGCTGGCGGAGGAGAACTGCTTGGCCAGGCCCTCCGGATTGCTCAGCACCGCGGTGCGGTCGACGGTGAGGGTGGCGCCTCCCAGGCCGTGCATCGCGATGATGAGGGGCCAGCGGGTGGTGCGGTCGTTGTTGTACTGCTCGGGCAGGAAGAGGGCGTAGTCGTAGCGGACGTTGCGGACCACCGTCTGCTGCCCGGCGGCGCACGTGGTGGCACCGGTGGGCGCGGCGGCCGGCTTGCCCATGAGCCTCAGCTCGCGCAGCCGGCAATAGGGCTTGTCCTTGCACACCACCCGGACCTGCGTGGTGACGACGGGCGCGGTGAAGGTGACTGTCTTCAGCGTGGTGCTGAGCGGGTTGCCCTCCACCACGGTGCCGGGAATGGTCTTCCAGCAGCCGCCATCCCAGGCCTGCAGCTCGAAGGCGGGCATCGCGTAGGAGGCGGTCGCCGAGGTGGACAGGTGCAGCTCCGCGCTGCGCACCTCGAAGGCACCCTGGAGGTCCACGTCGAGGTAGTTGTGCGTCTGGAAGTGGTAGCCGGACTCCCAGCGGGTGGTGAGGTTGTCGTCCACCGCGTTCGACGCGGCGAAGCTCCCGTTGACGGTGCCCGCGGAGGCGGGCTTGTTGAGCGCCACGTTGGTGAGCACGTCCGGCGCCGCTGTCACCGTCACGCTCACCTCGTCGGAGGCCGTGGCCCCATCGTCATCCGTGGCGGTGAGCCGGAAGACGAAGACGCCGGCGGACAGCCCGGCCACGCTCAGGTTGGCGGTGGTGGTGCCGCTCAACGTCGCCGAGGGACCGCTCACCTGCGTCCAGTTCAGGGACGTCACCGTGCCGTCCGCGTCCGTGGCTCCGCCAGCCAGCGTCACGCTGGTGGCAGGCAGCGTCAGCGACCGGTCCGGCCCCGCGCTGGCCACGGGCGGGATGTTCACCTGCGTCGAGTGGGGCGTGCCGAAGACCCACAGCTCCTTCACCCGGCAGTTGTCCGCCAGCGGGTCCCTGCACGACAGGCGCACCTTCGTCGCCGTCACCGGCTGGGGGAAGGTGGTGGACACCGCGATGCTCGTGTTGCCCGTCTGGCTGGCCCCAGGCAGCGGCTTCCAGCCCGTCCCGTCGTCGTAGAACAGCTCGTAGCTCTGGATGGGCCGGGTGTCGCGGAAGCCGGTGTAGAGCTCCATCCGGACCAGGTCGAACGTCCCTTGCAGGTCGATGTCGAGCAGGCGTGTCTGGTTGTAGATGCCCGGGCACCAACGAGAGTCATCGCCGGTGATGTTCCCATCCACCGCGTACTCGGGAAGAAAGCTCCCCTGGGTGGAGCTGGCCGTGGCGGGCTTGTTCAGGGTGACGTTGATGAGCTCGTCGATTCCGGCGCGCTGCCACGCGGGCTGAAGGGCGCGCTCGTCGCCCTCCGGTGCACCGCAGCTCACGAGCACGCTCGCCACCAACAGACGGGTGAGGGATTGAAGCCGTCGCAAGATGTTCCTCCTCGGGATGGTGAAGGAGGCATCTTGCATCGGTTACAGCGTTGCATAACTGTAAAAGTGGTTAATCTTGTAAGTCGACAAAAGAGTGGAGGCCGTGGGCCACGAAGCCCAGCATGAGGATGGAGGCGGAGGGGGTGTCGTAGAAGCGGCGATATCCCGCGCGGACCTGCTCCAATTCCTCCGGCGAGATGAGCCCGGCTTCCATCGCGGGACGCAGCCGCTCCGGGTCCAGCTGCCGTCGGAACGCCTCCAGCCCCAGGGCGTCGCTGTGGTACGCGATGACGTCCAGGCGGACCTCGGTGAACCCGGCGGCGGTGAGCAGCCGCACCAGGTGGCGTCCGATGAAGCGATTGCCCCCGCGCTGGAGCTGAAGCCGCTCCGCCTTGCGGTGGATGGGCGCCAGCTCCGGCAGTGACGGCTCCGCCACGCCCCACAGTCCGGCGTCCAGCTCGCTGACCACCAGCCGTCCCCCAGGGCGCAGCAGCCTGAGCGCCTCGCGCGCGGCGAGCAGGGGCTCCTCCAGGTGTTGAAACACGAAGCGCGCCAGCGCCAGGTCGAAGCGCGCGTCGGGGAGCCCCGTGTCCAGGACGGAGCCTTGGTGTACTCGCGCGCGTGCTCCCAGTCGCGCCTCCGCGAGCAGACACATTCCCGGGTCCAGCTCGACGACATGCACCGCGCCGGAGGGCACCAGCTCCAGCAGCTTTTCCGTGACGAACCCGGGCCCGCCTCCCAGCTCCACCACCGTCATGCCCTCCGTCAGCCCCAGCGAGCGCAGGAGCCGCTTCTCCTCCGGCCAGCTCAGCTCCACCTGTGACTTCAACCTCGCCAGCTCCTCGTCGAGCCCTCCCGGATTCTCCTCCGGACGGTACGAGCCGCTCATTCCGCGCCCCAGTGGCGAGCCCGCATCGGAAGCCCACCCGAGGGACGCAGCGTCACCAGCGCCTCCGGCTCGACGTGGTGGCCTTCCACGTGCTGGAGCTGGAAGCGCTGGACGACCATGGCCAGGACGAGCCGGGCCTCCATCATCGCGAAGTTGCGGCCGATGCAGGCGCGCGGCCCTCCGCTGAAGGGGAGATACGCATACGGATGACGAGCCGAGGCGCGGCTGTCGCGGAAGCGCTCCGGGTCGAAGGTCTCCGGCTCGCTCCAGTAGTCCGGATGGCGATGGAGCAGGTAGGGACTGACGATGACCAGGGTGCCGGCGGGGAGGTGATAGCCGCCCACGCAGTCGTCCTCCCGGCAGATGCGCGACATCAACCACACCGGAGGATACAGGCGCATCGCCTCCTGGAGCACCCGACCGCCGAAGTCGAGCGACCGCACCTGCTCCGCCAGCACGGGCCTCGCGCCGAGCAGCGCCTGGGCCTCCTCGCGCACGCGAAGCCGCGCCTCCGGATGCAGGCCGAGCAGGTGAAGGCTCCAGGTGAGCGCCTTGGCCGTCGTCTCGTGGCCCGCCATCAGGAAGGTGAAGATCTGCTCGCGCAGGACCCGCTCACCCGCGGGCCCTTCGAGCTGTCGGGGATGAGCGTCCAGGAGCAATGCCAACAGGTCCGAGCCGCCTCCTGCCTCGCGGCGCCGCGAGAGGATGCGCTGGACCAGCGTGTCGATGAGCTGGCTCGCCTCGCGGAACTGTCGAAGGCCCACCGTGTCCCCGGCGTCGAAGCGGGACATGAAGTTGTTGAGCCGCTGCACCGCCCCGGCGAAGTCCGTGGTGGCGTCCTCCCAATCACAACCAAAGAGACAGCGGGTGACGATGCGAAGCGTGAGGTGTCCCAGTTCGCGCTCCACATCGAAGGGAATTCCCGTGCGTGCCGGGTCCTCCCAGCGGCGCAACATGTCCTCGGTGCACTCCGCCATCACCTGGACCCAGGGCTCGATGCGACTGTGCTCGAAGGCGGGGCGGGCCACCCGTCGCTGCTCGGCCCAGGCCTCGCCCTCGGTGGTCATCAAGCCCTGGCCCAGCATGGGCAGAAGCATCATCAAGTCGGGCGTGCCCTGCTTGACGTAGTTGCGCGCGTGGCTCTGCAAGACGTGCTGCGCATGGAGGGGATGATTCACCACCACGGTGGACCATCCGCCCGCCGTGTAGCGGAAGAGGCTCCCGTGCTTGCTGGCGCTGTCGAGGAGGAAGCGCAGCGGCTGTGCGCGCAGCACTCCCAGGTCCGGGGCATCCTCCACCAGCGGAGGCGGGGGCAGGGTGAGGTCCGAAAGGCTCATGGCATCACCCGGGGCCCAGGCTCTGAGTCCTGGAAGAGGGGATGGCGTGCCGCGCGGTACGACGCGGAGAACACGCCCTGGAGCTTGCGGTACTCCCGCATGAACTCCTCCCGAGGCATCCGCGTCCGCGTCACCGCGTGCTGCAGGTCGAAGTGCTCCCACTGGGGCCGGCCATTCGGCTGCCGCTCCAGGATGTTTTCGAAGGACTCGCACGCGGGCGTGCCCGGCAGCGGCGTGAGCAGGGTGAAGGACGGGTAGTCGACGCCGTGCTCCCGGATGAAGGCCGCGAGCTGGTCGAACTCCCGGGGCGTGTACTCCGGCTTGACGATGAAGCTGGCGAAGACGTGGATGCCCAGCTCCCGGGCCGCCTGGAGTCCCTGGACAATCTGCTCGCGCGCCTGCCGCTTGTTGTAGTCCTTCAGCTCGTGGTCGAGCACCGCCTCCAGCCCGAAGAACACCCGCCGCAGGCCGATGTCCCGCCACCGGCGCATCAAGTCCAAATCCCTCAGGAACGAATCAATGCGGCAGTACGCGAAGAACTCCTTCTCCATCCGCGCGGCTTCAACCTGCTCGGCCAGGGCCCACATGCGGCGTGGGTTGACGAAGGGCTCGTCATCCACGAGGAAGACGTACCGCTCGGGAATGGTCGCCAGCTCCGCGACGACGTGCTCGACGTCGCGCTTGTAGTAGCGGCCATCCATGATCTTCCACAGCGAGCAGAAGTTGCACCGGAAGGGGCAGCCCACCGTGGTGCGCAGGAGCGCGATGGGCTTCATCCAGTCGATGAAGTAGCTCCCCCGGTCCTCCGGCACCAGGCTCCTGTCCGGAAAGGGCAGCGCGTCGATGTCCAACTGCGGCGGCGCTCCTCCGAAGCGGAACGTGTCTCCCGCGTCACGTGCCCAGGCGCCTGGGATTCCCCCGAGGCCCTCGCCCGCCTCCAGCGCCTGGAGGATGCGCCGGAAGGGGCGGACGCCCTCGCCGCTCACGACGCAGTCCACCTGGGGCTCGAAGAAGTCCTCCGGCATCAGCGTGGCATGGTGTCCACCCACCACCGTGCGGACGTTGGGCAACAACCCCTTGCTCTGCCGGCACAGCTCCAGCATCCGGAGCACATGCATGGAGTAGCCCGTGACGCCCACCACGTCGGGCTCGAAGCTCCACAAGGTCAGCATCAGGTCATGCGGATGCAGGCGCAGGTCCAACAACCGCACCTCGTGGCCGTCCTGGCGCGCCCCGGCGGCCAGGTATTCGAGCGCGAGCGGCTCCGCGATGGCGCCCAGGTCTCCCCAGCCGATGAGCTCCCTGCGCGCATTGGGATAGAGCAAAAGGACCTTCATCCGACGTCCTCCTTCGCTCGAGTGCCGAGCGCGAACTCACCCACCGCGCCCTCGACCCGTGACGGGATTCCACTGGCGCGCGCGAACAGCTCGGAGTCGCCGCCACCCAGCGCGCACGGCGCCAGGTCCATGGCGGTCGCCACCAGATAGAGCGTCTGGAACAGCACGCCGACGTTCTTGAGGATGAGCGCGTAGCCCATGGCCTGGTACTTCCAGAAGACGCGCGGGAAGCGGGCCGTGATGACGAGGAGCACCTGCGGCCGACCCTCCCTCGCGAGCGTGTGCCACGCCCCCTCCAGCAACTGCTCCACCTGGGGCGTGCGTGGCGTCAGCTCGCACAGCTCGTGTTGCCCGGAGCGGTACTGGTACAGGCCGGACTTCAGCCCGGTGCAGCGGTCCACGACGAGGTACAGCTCCAGCTCATACAGCGCGCCGCCGCCAGGGTAGGGTCGCTCCCCCAGCTCGCCATGGTCCGAGGAGAGGACCCGCCGCGTGCGCGCCGCGCGGTACAGCAGCTCGCCGAGTTGCTCCAGGCTGATGGCGGGCTCGCCATACGTGCGCAGGGAGCGGCGGCGCTCCAGCACCTCGGTGAAGGTCGAGTCCTCCCGCGCGAGCCGCTCCAGGTCGGGCCGGGGAAGCGGCACCACCACCTCGCTCATCCGAGGCTTCAGCAGGGGCAGGGGCTCCATCCACTGCTCGAAGCGATAGGTGGCGCCGTAGGGACTCGGCAGCCGCCCCAGCCGGCTGTGTGCGTGGAACGACAGGTCCTCCGGCTCCCAGAGCGAGAGCCGGGCGTCCTCCTCCCCGGGGACGTGCACCGCCTTCGCGTCCAGGAGCATCCCCAGGAGGAGGTCCACGGCCTTCAGGGGCAGCGTGGCGGCGCGCTCCGTCAGCTCGGGCAAGGAGCGCGGACAGGACAGCGCCAGGAGGAGCGCCGCCGCGCGGGCGTCATGCAGCAGCACCCGCGCGTGGGAAACGGGCGCTTCCACCACGAGCTGGTGGTCCTCGCGACGCACGCACGCGAGCCGTGAGAGGACATACTTCGCCTCGGGCCGCCGAGGCTCCGAGTGGCCGGGGGGCGTGCTCGGCAGCAGCGTCGCCAGCGGCGCTTCGTCCATCAGCAGGGTGCGGCACAGGAAGTCGTTCCGCGCGAGGGATTGGAGCAGGTGCTCCACCAGGACGCGCGCGGCGGGCCCGTCATGCGGCTCCGCGGCGTCGAACATCGACTGCTCAGTGCAGCCTGTCTCCAGGCGCTGGAGACAGGCGAGGGCGCCGGGGGACAGCCCTCCGAACTCCAGGCCGAAGCGAGGACTTGCGACGACGCGCCGTCCATCCTCCAGCGCGTGGACCTTGATGCCGGGCGTGAGCCCGAAGGATTCATGGAGTCGCATCGCGTCCATCCCTCAGAAGAAGATGCCCGTGGGGTTGAGCTGCTCTTCCCGAAGCGGCTGTGGAGTCCAGCCCAGTCGCGCGGGCACGTCGTAGAGTCGGCCAGGCCCGAAGCGCTTCCAGAAGTGGCGCAGGCCGGGGACCATCACCTTGACCACGGGCAGCCCCACGTCGGACTGCGTCTGGTCCACCACCAGCGTCTCCATGCCGGCCTGCCGCGCGTGCGCGACACAGCGCTCCACGTCCACCTTCAGGTCTCCCGAGGACAAATCAGCGCACGCGCCGAGGGGCCGCGCGGCGACGCTCGGGTCCGGGCGCAGGTAGGGCTGGTTCTCCACCGTCGCCGTCAGCCACCAGTTCACGGCCTCCCGCTCCGGGAACCAGTAGAGCGTCCGGCCCTCCGCGTCCCGCTGCTGCACGGCGGGGAGGAACTGATTCACCTCCGTGAGCGCTCGCAGCAACGCGACGCGCGCGTCCAGGTGCGCGCCGAAGCCCACGATGATGTCCTCCACAGGCGCGTCGTGGCGCCGTGACACCGCCGCGAGCGTGGGGATGCCCAGGTCCGCGGTGACGTCCAGCACCCACAGCTCCCGCTGGAGTCGCCGGTAGTGCTCCCGCAGCGCGTGCACGTACGGCAGGTCCACGCTGTCCAGGTCCACGGCGGGCCGCTGAATCCTCGAGTACCACCAGAGCGCCACCGAGTCGCGCTCCACCAGCTCCAGGAAGCCCTGGAGGATGGCCTCCTCCAGCGTGTTGCCCGCCGCGCAGCCGTTGGAGTCGCTGGTGCAGAAGAACCCCTTGCCCAGGTCCGGATGCCCGAAGGAGCAGTACGCGCTCGGCACGTGGCGGAAGCACTCGTTCGTGAGGGACCACGCGCTCGTCCAGTGGATGCGCCGGTCCGGGTCGAAGGCCTCCGGGACATGGTGGAAGCCGGAGGGGTGCGCGGCATTCCACTCCGCGCGCCCGGCGTACTGCGCGGGGCTGAAGTTCATCAGCGCGTTGGGGTGGATGGCGTCGTCCCGCAGCTCGTGGAGGCTCGTCACCAGGCTCCACTCCTCGCCCCGATAGACGCCGGAGTAGCGCTCGATGGCTTCGCACAGCGCGCTCACCTTCGCCTGGGTGTCCGTCGTGCCCTTGCCTCCGCTGCGGCCCCGGAGGTTCAGCAGGACGAAGCGCAGGTCCTGCTGCATCAGCGCGAAGTTGTGGCCCGCCGCGTAGCTGTGGACCAACCCCGCGCCGCCGTCCGCTCCCAGGGCTTCAAGATTTCTCACCACGCCGGTGATGGGGCTGACGTGTTTTCGCAGGCGCGCCAGGGTCTCCTCGGGGGACTGGGTGCGGTGGCCTCCGTCGCCGTCGAACCGCTTCGGACACGACCGGGGGATGACGGGCTGGGGCGCTCGCGACGCGGGCTCCTCGCCGGAGCACACCGGACACTGGGGCCTGCGCACGAGCGGGTGACGCTCCAGCTCCAGCGTCGTCAGGTCCAGCGTGACGAGCTGCTCTCCGAGCGGATGCTCGGGGCCGAGCACCAGCGCCTTGGCCACCTCCAGCGCCGCGAGCTGGAAGGCCGCGCCCGTGCTCGCCGACAGGCTCGCGGTGGGCAGCACCAGGGGTTGTACACGGCCCTGCTCCCGCTCCAGGAAGGACTCGAGCTGCCGGTTGGAGCGAAGCCGCTGCGCCAGACAGGCCCAGCACGCCGTCACGGTGGGGCGGAAGACGGGACCCAGCCAGAGCGTGCCGCCCACGGGCCTCGCCAGCATCCAGGGCCGCCGCGCCGCGAGCGCCTGGCGGTTGAGCGCGTCGAGCGCCGGGTGCAGGTAGTCGTCGCAGAGCACCAGCTGGAAGCCCGCCTCGCCCTCGGTGAGGAGTCCCTGCGCGCGCAGCGCTTCCAACTGGCGCTCCTCCCACGCACCGCCCAGGCACACGACGGACACGGGCGTCTGGAGGCACTCGGCCACGGTGGCCATGTCCACGCCGAGCGCGTGCCAGAAGGGCGCCTCTTCCGGCGAGTCGGTGCCGCCCTCGAGGATGCAGCCCTGCTCCGCGGCGACCTCCAGCGCGTGGGAGACCTCCACCAGCGACAGCCGCGAGGAGAGCGCCGCGAAGACCTCCGGCAGCGAGTGTCTTCCATCCAGCAGGGGCACCAGCAGGGGAAAGGCACGGCCTCTCAAAAGCAGGTAGTCCTTCTCGTGCAGCAGCAGCACCGTCGACTCGTCGACGCGCTCCACGCGGCAATGGCTCTTCCAGACAGGTCTCGACAGCATTCGTGACTCCCGGGACATGAAGCGTGGGCACCGCTGGAGCGACAGGGGACCGGAAGCCCGGTGGCGCGCGCCGCCGCCGAGCCCCGGGATGCGCAAGGCACTTCAGGTGCAGGTGCAGCACGGACAGCAGCAGCAGCAGACGGAGACGTCCTTGGCCGCGGCGCCCGCCGTGCCGCCGGGAGTCACGGTGGGCTGCGGCGGAATGAACAGGGTGATGTCTCCGTCCTTGTTGCGGTCCCAGCTCTTGAGCTGCTCGTCATAGCCCGTGGCCGTCGCACCGCTGTACGCGTCGGTGAAGGCCACTGACTTGGGAATCGTGTCGAAGCCGTACACCTTCAACAAATCGGGGTCCTGCTGAATCTGGTCCTTCTTGCCTGGGTTCGCCCAGACATCCTGGATGAGCTTGGAGTACGCCGTGCGGAAGTCCGCCATGGTCTGCCCTCGCTGCGAGTGGTGAGCGGCCCTGGATGAAGACGCCAGTACGCGAAAGACACGCTCGACAGGGCCGCCGTTTCGTTGTGCATGGCGCGCGCCAGGGCGCATGGACTTTCGTGCGCGAGTCTTGACGCCAGGATGCGCTGGGGCGGGCTCGTGAAGGCCGCCCCGATGCTTGCGTGCTGCAAGCATTTGCTTGTCACGGGGACGCCGGCCCACGCGGTTTCATCCCAGACGCGCGTGTGAATGAAGTGGGTTGTTCAGTTTCTTGACTGGATGAGGTTTTGCAGGCCGGTGCGCCCCGCTTCCCCCACCCTTGTTTGAGTTTGGAGCGGACGAATGCCGACGAGTCGAACCGACGCGTTTCTTCCGGTCATTGGTGAATCCATGTCCGGACTGATTCAGGTCCTGCGAGTCTTCACGCAACAAGAGGACACCATCCTCATCAGCGGCCCCACCGGCTCGGGAAAGTCGAGGCTGGCGCGGTGGAGTCATGAGCACTCGGGGCGGATGCAGGGCGCCTTCGAGGTGTTGGATTTGATGACGGTGCCGGAGGAGCTCCAGATGGGAGCGCTCTTCGGCTGGAGGAAGGGCGCCTTCACGGGGGCGGTGCAGAACAGCCCGGGCTGCCTGGCGCTCGCCAAGGGCGGCACGTTGTTCATCGACGAAATCGACAAGCTCTCCCTGCGCGCGCAGGCGGGGCTGCTGCATGTGCTGGAGGAGCGGACGTACCGGGTGCTGGGAGAGGGCACGCTGCACCGCGCGGACGTGCGCTTCATCGTGGGGACGAACGTGGACCTCCACGAGGCGGTGATGGCGGGGCGCTTCCGGGAGGACCTCTACTACCGGGTCAACGTCCTCCCCATCCAGATTCCACCGCTGGACGCGCGTCGGGACGAAATCATTCCCTGGGCGCAGTACATGCTGGACCGGCGACACCAGGAGCGGGGGCGGGAAGGCCGGGCGCTCCTGTCCCCGGATGCGCAGGCGCAGCTGCTCGGCCGGAGCTGGCCGGGCAACCTGAGGCAGCTCGACAACATCATCCGCCGTGCCTACTCCCTGGCGGTGATGTCTCAGGAGGACGACGCGCTCCTGCTGCGGGACACGCATGTGATGCAGGCGCTGGGCTACGAGGAGTCGCCCACGTCGCGCTCGCTCATCGAGGCGCTGCGCGTGGCGTCCGCGTGCTTCGTGATGGAGGCCCAGCGCGCCGCCGTGCCGTGGGACCTGGACCTGGCGGATGCCTTTCGCGGCTTCGTGCTCGGCACCGCCGTGCGGCAGGTGGGACGGGAGGAGGCCTTCCTGCTGCTGGGCCGCAAGCGGCTGTTGAAGAATCGCAATCACTACAAGGCACTCGAGCGGGAGCTGAAGAAGGTGGATGCCCTCGTGGAGGCGGTGGGCCAGTCCCCCTCGCCCTTCACGGACCTGGTGGACCTGACGCTCGGGAAGGCCTGAGTGCATACCGAGGGAGAGGAGTCGAGCGCGTCCGAGTCCTTCGAGGCGCTCTGGCGACGGCACCAGGGCGCGCTGCTGCGGGTCTGTGAGCGGACGCTGGGGGATTCGGATGCGGCGCGGGATGCGTTGAGTCGCACGGCGGTGCGTGTGTGGCTTCAATGGTCCAGGGCCTCCCAGACGGACTGGCCCTGGGCGCTCTTGCGTCGGGTGGCCATCAATGTCTGCATTGACCTCCAGCGGGAGCGGCGGCGTCTGGCGTTGCGGTGGACTCCGCTCGACGAGGTGCTGGGGGAAGGCGTGGAGCTGGAGGCTGCAACGCCTGAAGCGGAAGAGGAGGAGCAGCGGCTGCAGACGTTGTTGCTGAAGCTGCTGGAGTCCCTGCCGCCGCAGATGCGGGCCTGCGCGCGCCTGGCCTTCGTTGACCATCAGGGCTACGCGGACATCGCGGTGGCGCTCCAGTTGACGCCGGCGAACGTGCGCAAAATCGTGGAGCGCTCCCGCAAGCGGCTCATCCAGCCGCTGGTCCGGGCGGGGGTGATTCGCGACGAGGCCAGCTTCCACCGCTGGCTGTCGGGGCGGCGCAAGCGGACGGGGGACTGAGGTTCGTCGGGCCGGCCCCCATTCGTGAAGATGGGAGCCGGCCCGGCTTCAGACGAAGCCCTGGCTCACTGGCGCGCGGCGGCGATGGCGCCGGTGACGGTGGTGACCAGGGGCCCGATGAGGGAGGGCGCGGTGGTGACCAGGTGCTGGAGCACGTCAGACCAGCCCTTGTCGGGCGCGGCCATGACGGCGGGCTGGTAGCCCTTGTTGGCGGCGGAGACGGCGCCGCCGATGGTGCTCACCAGCGGCCCCAGGAGCGCGGGCGCGGAGGAGGCCAGGGACGAGAACACGTCCGACCAGCCCTTGTCCGCGGCGGGCTGGTAGCCCTTGTTGGCGGCGGAGACGGCGCCGCTGATGGTGTTCACCAGGGGCCCGATGAGGGAGGGCGCGGTGGTGACCAGATGCTGGAGCACGTCCGACCAGCCCTTGTCGGCGGCGGCGATGGGAGCACCCGGCTGGTAGTCCTTGCTGGCGGCGGAGACGGCGCCGCTGATGGTGCTCACCAGCGGCCCCAGGAGCGCGGGCGCGGAGGAGGCCAGGGACGAGAAGACATCCGACCAGCCCTTGTCCGCGGCGGGCATGACGGCGGGCTGGTAGCCCTTGCTGGCGGCGGAGACGGCGCCGCTGATGGTGTTCACCAGGGGCCCGATGAGCGAGGGCGCGGTGGTGACCAGGTGCTGGAGCACGTCCGACCAGCCCTTGTCGGCGGCGGCCGTGGGAAGGCCGGTGGGCGTGCCTACGAGCTGCGACAGGCCCGCCAGGTTCGGCATCTGTGAGTACGACGTCATCGTTTGGACTCCTTCATTCGATTGATTTGCTGCGGGAGCCGTGGGCGAGCCCAGCCCGAACGGCAGGCTGACCGGGACCACGGTTTTCGGCGCTGCGCCGAAATCGGTGTTGAGGAAGACGGAGCGGGTGCTCACCCAACGGGTATCGGGCGTCACCAGCAGCTCGGGCGTCTGCTGGAAGCCCAGGCTGGAGATGCGCGCCGCGGACTGCTGGAGGCAGTCCGAATAGGAGACGTTCGGCGTCGCGCCGAGCACCTGGCCCAGGGCGAAGGTGAACACCGACAGGTTCTTGGTGAGTTGAGTGCCCGCGGCGGCGGTCTGCTCGGCGGTGCAGGCCGTCAGGAGCGTGCAGTTGGCCTGGGGCGGCTCGGCCGCCACCTGCGCGTCATAGGCCTTGGTGACGGGCACTCCGGTGATGAGCTGCACGGGCCTGCCGAAGCCCCGGAAGGGAATCTCCCCGGAGCGCTCATCGGAGCTGCGATGGAGCCACGAGCGCTGGTGCGCCTTCGCGTTGGGTTGGAACGCCTTCTCCCCCGTGGTGGCGCCGAAGTCGCGCGGGTCGATGTATGCCTTCACCTTGGCCAGCTCGATGCGGCGGGTGGCGCCGAGCTGCTGCAGCTTCCGGGCGAAGTCCGACGCGATGAACAGGTCCTTCTCCATGCCGCCGGAGTGGCACGCGTCCAGGACGGTGGTCATCACGCCCTCGGGGAGCTGCTGGGTCAGCTTGGAGAAGTCCTGGTCGAAGAAGAAGTCGTCGTAGAGCACCAGGCTCTCCCGCCAGACCTCGTCTATCTGCACCCGGTAGCCGTGCCCGGAGAAGAAGAAGACCAGCGCGTCGTCCTCCGTGGCGCCGTCCATCAGCCAGGCCAGCGACTCCTTCACGTTGCCGAGCGTGGCGTCCGCGTCCAGCCGGACCTGGATGTCCTTGGGCGAAAACCCATACTGGGTGCCCAGGAGGCTCACCATCAGGTTGGCGTCGTTGATACAGCTGGAGAGCTGATTGATTTGAGGCCGGTAGTTGTTGATGCCGGCGACGACGGCCTTGCGGTTGCGAATCCGGGTGCGTGGCTCGGAGGAGCCGCGCTTCGTCGACACCTCCTTGGGGGCGGGTGTCGGACTGGCGGGGGGC
>NZ_JABXEM010000206.1:0-21811 GCF_013372595.1 Myxococcus sp. AM011 | reverse complement strand
TCCAAACCCTCATCTCCGCCGGTGAGGCCTGCTCTCCCGAGCTCATCCAGCGCTGGGGCTCCCGCCTCCGCCTCCTCAACGCCTACGGCCCCACCGAAGTCACCGTCTGCGCCTCCATCTCCGAGCCGCTTCTCCCGGGCCAGACTCCTTCCATCGGCAAGCCCTGGGACAACGTCCGCGTCTACGTCCTCGACTCCAATTTGCGTCCGCTGCCCGTCGGTATCCCTGGCCAGCTCTGCGTCGACAGCGTGGGCCTTGCTCGCGGCTACCTCTCCCAGCCCGCGCTCACCGCGGAGCGCTTCGTCCCCAACCCCTTCAGCTCCACTCCCGGCGCCCGCCTCTACCTCACCGGTGACAAGGCTCGCTGGCTGCCCAATGGCACCCTCGAATTCCTCGGTCGCATCGACGACCAGGTGAAGCTGCGTGGCTTCCGCATCGAGCTCGGTGAAGTCGAAGCCGCCCTCCTCCTCAACCCCTCCGTCCATCAGGCCGTCGCCACCGTCCGCACGGAGGCCATGGGCGACAAGCGCCTCGTCGCCTACGTCGTCGCCGACTCCGGCGACACCATCGACGTCCTCGCCCTGCGCGAGTCGCTGAAGCTGCGCCTGCCCGAGCACATGGTGCCGTCCGTCATCGCCGTGCTCGATGCGCTCCCCCTCACGCCCAACGGCAAGGTGGACCGCAACGCGCTGCCTTCGCCCGACGCGTCCCTCTCCACTCCAGTCCGCGAGTACATCGCGCCCAGGACCCGCGCCGAGGTCCAGATCGCCGCCCTCTGGGCCGAGCTGCTCCATGTCGAGCGCGTGGGTATCGACGACGACTTCTTCGAGCTGGGTGGCCACTCCCTGCTCGCCACGCAGTCGGTGTCTCGCCTCCAGGCCGCCTTCGGCGTGGACGTGCCGCTGAGGGAGCTGTTCGAGGCCCCCACGGTGGCGAAGCTGGCCACGCGACTCGAAGCGCTCGCTCAGGCGGGCGTGGGTGTGGCACGGGCGCCGGAGCTGGTGCCGGTGCCCCGCACGGGCGAGCTGCCGCTGTCCTTCGCGCAGCGCCGGCTGTGGTTCCTGGATCAGCTCGAGCCGGGCACCGCGCTCTACAACCTGCCCGCCGCCCTCCGGCTGGAAGGCCCGGTGGATGTCTCGGCCCTGGAGCAGTCCTTCGGCGCGCTGATGCGGCGTCACGAGGCCCTCCGGACCACGTTCCCCGCGAACGCCCACGGCAGCCCGAGGCAGGCCATCGCCGACGCGGTGGAGCTGAAGCTCGCGTGGGTGGACCTGTCCTCCCTGCCCAAGGAGCAGCGTGAGGACGAGGCGCGCCGGCTGTCGCTCGTGGAGGCGCAGCGACCCTTCGATCTGGCCCGAGGCCCGCTGCTGCGCGTGACGCTGCTCCATCTGGACGAGCGGCAGCATGTGCTGCTCTTGACGATGCACCACATCGTCTCCGACGGCTGGTCCACCGGGGTGTTGGTGCGCGAGGCCGCGGAGCTGTACGCCGCCCTCCGCGAGGGACGTCCCGCGTCCCTGCCGGAGCTGCGCGTGCAGTACGCCGACTTCTCCGTCTGGCAGCATCAGTGGCTGGAGGCCGGCGAGCTGGAGCGTCAGCTCACGTACTGGAAGACCCAGCTCGCGGGCTCGAATCATGTGCTCGCGCTGCCGACGGACCGCCCTGTTCCGGCGATGCAGACCCAGGCCGGTTCGACGTACCCCGTGCGCCTGTCCCCGGCGGTGTCGTCCGCGGTGACGACCTTCGGTCAGCGCATGGGCGCCACGCCGTTCATGGTGCTGCTCGCCGCGTTCGAGGCGCTGATGTACCGCGCCACGGGTCAGGACGACGTGCTCGTCGGCTCGCCGGTGGCCGGTCGCACCCATCCGGAGACCGAGGGCCTCATCGGCGTGTTCATCAACACGCTCGTCCTCCGTGGACGCATGTCCGGGGACATGACGTTCCGCGCGCTCGTCGAGCAGGCGCGTGAGACGGCGCTCGGCGCGCTCACGAACCAGGACGTCTCGTTCGATCAACTGGTGGAGGAGCTGCAGCCCGCACGCAGCCTGAGCCACTCGCCGCTGTTCCAGGTGATGTTCGCGCTGCAGAACACGCCCGTGCCCTCGCTGTCGGTGTCGGAGCTGAGCTTCGCTTCGGCGGACGTGGACGCGGGCATCGCGAAGTACTCCCTGTCCCTCGTCCTCCAGGAGACGCCGGACGGGATCATGGGCGGATTCGAGTACAACACCGACCTGTTCGACCTGGAGACCATCCAGGCCATGACGGGTCACTTCACGCGCCTGCTCGAAGCGGCGGTGACCACGCCGGACCTCACACTCGCCGCGCTGCCCCTGCTCTCCTCCGAGGAGCGGCACCGGCTGGTGGTGGAGTGGAACGACACCCGCTCCGACCATCCGCGCGACACGTCTGTCTTCGCGTGGTTCCAGTCGCGCGCGGCCCTGGCCCCCGAGGCCGTCGCCCTGGAGTGGAGCGACGGACAGCTCACGTATCGCGAGCTGGAGCGGAAGGCGCTCGCGCTGGCGGAGGTGCTGCGTCAGCGAGGCGTCGGGCCCGAGGTGCGCGTGGGACTGTTCGCGCGCCGCTCACCGGAGCTGGTCGCTGGCGTCCTCGGCATCCTCGCGTCGGGCGGCGTCTGGGTCCCGCTCGATCCTTCCTCGCCGTCCGAGCGACTGGCGATGATGCTCGACGACACCGCTCCCGCCGTCGTGCTGACGCAGCGCTCGCTGAGCGAGGCACTGCCCACGGGGACGACAGGGGTCCTGGTGCTCGAAGAGGTGTTGGCGTCCGAGCCGGTGGCGAGCAGCGCCTTCACGGCGCCGGTCGTGTCCTCCGAGAGCGCGGCGTACATCCTCTTCACGTCCGGCTCGACGGGACGCCCCAAGGGCGTGCTGGTGCCGCACCGCGCCCTGGCCCGACACACGGCCTGGTTCAGCACGAACCTGGGCCTGGGCCCGAGTGATTCCGTGCTCCAGAAGACGGCCCCGGGCTTCGACGCCGTGGTGCCGGAGCTCATCTCCACGCTGGTCAGCGGTGCGCGGCTGGTGCTGCCGCCCGCGGCGGCGGACCTGGACATGGACGCGCTGCTGACGGTGCTCGCGCACCGGCGGGTTACTGTGCTCCAGCTCGTCCCCTCGCAGCTCAGCCTCTTCATCGAGGCCGAGCGGCTGGAGCGCGCCTCCGGTCTGCGCGTGCTGGTGTCCGGTGGTGAGGCGCTGTCGGCGGAGCTGGCGCGGCGCCTGCGCGCGCAGTGGCCGGCGACGCGGCTGGCCAACTGCTACGGACCCACGGAGACGGCGGTCGACGCCACGTCCTGGACGGTGAGCGGCCCCATCCACGGAGCCACCGCGCCCATCGGCGGACCGATTGGCGACACGCAGGTGTACGTGCTGGATGCGCATGGGCAGGTGGTGCCCGTGGGTGTCACCGGTGAGCTGTTCATCGGCGGCGAGGGCGTGGCACGCGGCTACGTCGGCCAGCCGGCGATGACGGCCGAGCGCTTCGTCCCGGATGCCTTCTCCTCCGTGCCAGGCGCCCGGCTCTATCGCACGGGTGACCAGGCCCGCTGGCGTCACGACGGCGTGCTGGAGTTCCTCGGCCGCGCGGACGACCAGGTGAAGGTGCGCGGCTACCGCATCGAGCTGGCCGAAATCGAGTCCGCCCTGCTCGCGCACCCCGAGGTGCGTGAGGCCGTGGTGCTCGTCCGCGAGGACCGCCCTGGCGACAAGCGCCTGGTGGGCTACGTCGTGGGTGCGGCTTCGCTGGAGGCCCCCGCGCTGCGAGCGTTCATCGCCCAGCGTCTGCCCGAGTACATGGTCCCGTCCGCGCTGCGGATGATGGACGCGCTGCCCCTCACCGCGAACGGCAAGGTGGACCGCAGGGCCCTGCCCATGCCGGAGCAGTCGTGGCTCACGGATGACGCGTCCCAGGCCACGCCGGGCACGCCCACCGAGGAGCTGCTCGCCGGGCTGTTCGCCCAGGTGCTCGGAGTTCCGAGTGTCAGCACCACCGTCAGCTTCTTCGAGCTGGGCGGACATTCGCTGCTCGCCACGCAGCTCGTCTCGCGCGTGCGGTCGGCGTTCCAGGTCGAGCTGCCGCTGCGCGAGCTGTTCGAGTCGCCGACGGTCCACCTGCTGGCCCAGCGCATCGACGCCGCCCTGAGCGCGGGTGCGAAGCTCCAGAGGCCGCCGCTCACAGCCCTGCCGCGCGAGGGTGATGCGCCCCAGGCGTTCGTGCAGTCCTTCGCGCAGCAGCGCCTGTGGTTCCTGGACCAGTTGGAGCCGGGCAGCCCGTCGTACAACATGCCCATCGCGCTGCGGTTGGAAGGCGTGGTGGACACGAGCGCGCTGGAGCGAGCCTTCACCGAAGTGGTCCGTCGCCATGAGGTGCTGCGCACCACGTTCCGCGCGGGACCCAAGCAGCTCGTCCACGCGCCGATGCTCGTGTCGGTGCCCGTGGTGGAGCTGTCCGGACTCGACGAAGCGGAGCTCCAGCGGCGCGTGGATGAAGAGGCGCGTCGGCCCTTCAACCTCGCGCACGGCCCTCTGCTGCGCGTCACCCTGCTGCGGCTGGGTGAGCAGCGGCACGTGCTGCTGCTGACGATGCACCACATCATCTCGGACGGTTGGTCCGTGGATGTGCTCGTGCGTGAGACGGCCGCGCTCTACGCGGCGTTCTCCGCGGGCCAGCCGTCGCCGCTGCCCGAGCTGCCCATCCAGTACGCGGACTACGCCACCTGGCAGCGGACCTGGCTCCAGGGCGAAGCGCTCGACACGCAGATCTCCTGGTGGAGGGAGCACCTCGCTGGCGTGGCTCCGCTGCTGGAGCTGCCCACCGACTTCCCGCGTCCGGCGGTGCAGGGGTTCCGAGGCGCGAGCGTCTCGCGCATGTTGTCGCGTCAGCTCGTCGACTCACTCCACGCGCTGTGCCGTCGTGAGGGCACCACCCTGTTCATGGCCCTGATGGCGGGCCTCCAGGCCGTCCTGTCCCGCTACTCGGGCCAGGAGGACTTCGTCATCGGCACCGGTATCGCCAACCGGAACCAGGCGGAGACCGAGGGCCTCATCGGCTTCTTCATCAACCAGCTCGCCCTGCGCGCGCGGCTGGGCGGCAACCCGTCCTTCCGCGAGCTGCTCGGACGCGTGAGGAAGGACACGTTGGGCGCCTACGCGCACCAGGACCTGCCGTTCGAGGAGCTGGTCAAGGCGGTCAACCCCGAGCGAAGCCTCGCTCACGCGCCGCTCTTCCAGGTGGCGATGGTGTTCCAGAACCAGCCCGAGGCCGAGCTGAAGGTTCCGGGCCTCACGTTCCACCTCCAGCCGTCCAACACGGGCACGGCGCGGCTCGACCTCACCCTCGGCCTCCAGGAGACGGCGCAGGGCCTGGGTTGCAGCATCGAGTACCGCACCGACCTCTTCACGGCCGAGACTGTCGACAGGCTGCTGCTCCACCTCGGCGCGCTGCTCGAAAACGCGGCGGCTCGGCCCGAGGCTCCGCTCTCCACGCTGTCCCTGCTCTCGGAGGCCGAAGAGCGACAGGTCCTCGTGGAGTGGAACGACACGGCGCGGGACTTCCCTCGCGAGTCCACCGCGCACGCGCTCTTCGAAGCCCAGGCCGCGCGCACTCCGGACGCCACCGCACTGCGCTTCGAGGGCGACTCGCTGACCTACGCGCAGCTCGATGCTCGCGCCAACCGCCTCGCGAACCACCTGCGCTCGCTCGGCGTCAAGGCCGAGGTCCCCGTCGCGCTCTGCCTCGAACGCTCGTTGGACCTCGTCGTCTCCATCCTCGCCATCCTCAAGGCCGGTGGAGCCTGGGTCCCGCTCGATTCGTCGTACCCCGTCGAGCGCCTCTCCTTCATGCTCCGTGACTCCGCCGCTCCCGTGCTCGTCACGACGGCGAAGCTGGTGGAGACGCTGGGCCTGGAGGTCGCCAGCGTGGTCCGGTTGGATTCCGACGCGAGCCTCATCGCGGCGCAGCCCGAGTCCGCTCCGCTCTCCGGCACCTCCGCCGACAACCTCGCCTACGTCATCTACACCTCCGGCTCCACCGGCACTCCCAAGGGCACCCTCCTCCAGCACCGCGGCCTCTCCAACACCGCCCTCACCGCCGGCCGCGCCCACGGCTTCACGCCCTCGTCCCGCGTCCTCCAGTACGCCGCCTTCGGCTTCGACGCCTCTGTCGCCGAAATCTTCGGCGCCCTCCTCGCCGGCTCCACCCTCGTCCTCGCTCCTCGCGAGCGCCTCCTCCCGGGCGCTCCTCTCCGAGACTTGCTCCGCGACGAGTCCATCTCCGCCGTCACCCTCACTCCCTCCGTCCTCGCCCAGATGCGCCCCGAGGACCTCCCCTCTCTCCAAACCCTCATCTCCGCTGGTGAGGCCTGCTCTCCCGAGCTCATCCAGCGCTGGGGCTCCCGCCTCCGCCTCCTCAACGCCTACGGCCCCACCGAAGTCACCGTCTGCGCCTCCATCTCCGAGCCCCTCCTCCCAGGCCAGACTCCCTCCATCGGCAAGCCCTGGGACAACGTCCGCGTCTACGTCCTCGACTCCAATCTGCGCCCGCTGCCCGTCGGCATCCCCGGCCAGCTCTGCGTCGACAGCGTGGGCCTTGCTCGCGGCTACCTCTCCCAGCCCGCCCTCACCGCGGAGCGCTTCGTCCCCAACCCCTTCAGCTCCACTCCTGGCGCCCGCCTCTACCTCACCGGTGACAAGGCTCGCTGGCTGCCCAACGGCACCCTCGAGTTCCTCGGCCGCATCGACGACCAGGTGAAGCTGCGCGGATTCCGCATCGAGTTGGGCGAAGTCGAAGCAGCTCTCCTGCTCAACTCCGCCGTCCGCGAAGCGGTCGCTTCCGTCCGCACCGAGTCCTCTGGTGACAAGCGCCTCGTCGCCTACGTCGTCGCCGACGGGCTCGACGTCGTCGCCCTCCGCGAGTCGCTGAAGCTGCGCCTGCCCGAGCACATGGTGCCGTCCGCCATCGCCGTGCTCGATGCGCTCCCCCTCACACCCAACGGCAAGGTGGACCGCAACGCCCTGCCTTCGCCCGACGCGTCCCTCTCCGCGCCGGCCCGCGAGTACGTCGCGCCCAGGACCCACGTCGAAGTCCAGCTCGCCACCCTCTGGGCCGAGCTGCTCCATGTCGAGCGCATCGGCATGCACGATGACTTCTTCGAGCTGGGTGGCCACTCCCTGCTCGCCACGCAGGTCGTGTCGCGTGTCCGCGCGGCCTTCGGCGTGGAGCTCGCGCTGAGAGACTTGTTCGTGAAGCCCACGGTCGAAGCGCTCGCACAGCGCATCGACGCGGCCATCCTCGCGGGCGAAAGCGTCCAGCTCCCGCCGCTGCTCCCCGTGCCTCGCGACAGCGGCGCGATGCCGTTGTCCTTCGCGCAGCAGCGCCTCTGGTTCCTCGATCGCTTCCAGCCGGACAGCGCCTTCTACAACATCCCCTCCGCGCTCCGGCTCGACACCGCCGTGGATGTCGATGCGCTCACGCGGGCGCTCCAGGAGCTGGTGCGTCGCCACGAGGCGCTGCGCACCAGCTTCCACACCCGCGAGGACGGCGAGCCTTTCCAGCTCATCCACGCGCGAGTGGAGCTGTCCGTCCCCGTGGTGGACCTGAGTCACCTCCCGGAGTCCGAGCGCGAGGCCAAGGCCCTGGAGCTCGCCTCCGCCGAGGCGCAGAAGCCGTTCGACCTGACCCACGTCCCCCTGCTGCGCACCACGCTGCTCCGGCTCTCCGCGGAGCAGCACGTGTTGCTCGTCACGGTGCACCACATCGTCTCGGACGGCTGGTCCAGCGGCATCCTCACCCGCGAAGTCGGCGCGCTTTACACCGCCTTCCGCCAGGGCCTGCCCTCGCCGCTGACGCCGCTGACCCTCCAGTACGCGGACTACGCCGCCTGGCAGCGAGGCTGGCTGCGTGACGACGCGCTCGCCGCGCAGGTGAGCTGGTGGCGCAAGCACCTCGACGGCGTGCCTCACGCGCTGGAGTTGCCCACGGACCGGCCCCGGCCTCCCGTGCAGACCTCGCACGGCGCCAGCCTGCCGGTGAAGCTCGGCACCGAGCTGACGGCGGCGCTCCATGCGCTGTGCAAGCAGGAGGGCGTCACGCCCTTCATGGCCTTGCTGTCCGCCCTCCACATCCTCATGGCCCGCTACTCCGGCCAGGACGACATCGTGGTCGGCTCGCCCATCGCCAACCGCCGACAGTCCGAGCTGGAGAACATCGTCGGCTTCTTCGTCAACACGCTGGCCCTGCGCGCACGCCTCACGCCGGGGCTGACGTTCCGCACGCTGCTCGCCCAGGTGAAGGAGAACACGCTCGGCGCCTACGCCCACCAGGACGTGCCCTTCGAGAAGCTGGTGGAGGAGATGAAGCTGGAGCGCGACCTGAGCCGGTCGCCGCTGTTCCAGGTCATGCTCGCCCTCCAGAACACGCCGCGCCAGGACACGGCCCGGAGCGCTCGCGACGCCAACGCGCTGCACTCGATGGACGTCGACAGCGGAACCTCCAAGTACGACCTGTCCCTGCTGCTGGGGGATGGCGGAGATGAAATCGAGGGCCTGCTCGAGTTCAACACCGACCTGTTCGACACGAGCACGGCGCGGAGGATGGGCACGCACTGGGTGCGGCTGCTCCAGTCCGCCGTCGCCAACCCGGACCAGTCGCCCTGGAAGCTGTCGCTCCTGAGCCCCGAGGAGGAGCGCCAGCTCCTCGTCGAGTGGAACGACACGTCCCGCAACGCGCACTCGGCCACGACGATGCACGGCCCCGTGGAGGCGCAGGTCTCCCGCACGCCCGACGCCATCGCCATCACCGACGGCCAGCGCGCGCTCACCTACGCGGAGCTGGACGGTCGCGCCAACCAGCTCGCGCACCACCTGGTCGAGCACGGCGTGCCCGCGGGAAGCGCCGTGGGCATCTGCGTGGACAAGAGTCTGGACATGGCCATCGCCGTCCTGGCGACGCTCAAGGTCGGCGCCTTCTACGTGGCGTTGGACCCCACGTATCCAGCGGACCGCCTCGCGTTCATGCTGGAGGACACCGCCGCGCCGGTCATCCTCACGCAGTCACACCTGAGCGGAAGCCTGCCCGCGGACAGCCGCGCGCGTCGCATCCAGTTGGACACCGAGGCCGCCGCCGTGGCCCGCCAGCCCACGCGCTCCCTGGGACGCGACGTGTCGCCCGAGGCGAACGCGTACGTCATCTACACGTCCGGCAGCACGGGCATCCCCAAGGGCATCGTCATGCCCCACCGGGCCCTGAGCTTCATGCTGGCGTGGCAGATTCGTCAGTCGCCTCGCCCGCTCGCCACGACGCTCCAGTTCGCCTCGCTCAACTTCGACGTCTCCATCCAGGAGCTGTTCGCCTCGTGGTGGGTCGGTGCGAAGGTGGTGCTGCCCACGGACACGCTGCGGCGCGACATCCCCGCGCTGCTCGACTTCATGGACCGGCACGGCGTGGAGCGGTTGTTCCTGCCCTTCGTCGCGCTCCAGGCCATGGCGGACTCCGTCTCGCACGGCGCCACGCTGCCGCGCGCGCTGAACGAGGTCATCACCGCCGGTGAGCAACTCCAGGTGAACGCCACGCTGGTGTCGTTCTTCGAGAAGCTGCCGGGCTGCACGCTGGAGAACCAGTACGGCCCCTCCGAGGCCCACGTCGTCTCCGCGTACCGCATGCGCGGCGCCCCGGCCTCGTGGCCGCGCCTGCCTCCCGTCGGCAGCCCGCTGGGCCACACGCAGCTCTTCGTGCTCGATGCGCTCGGCCAGCCCGTCCCCATCGGCGTGGCCGGCGAGGTCTTCGTCGGCGGCAGCCATCTGGCCCACGGCTACCTGGCCCGGCCCGCGCTCACCGCCGCCGCGTTCGTGCCGAACCCGTTCAGCGGCATTCCGGGTGACCGCCTCTACCGCACCGGCGACTCCGCGCGCTGGACGGCGGACGGCAACCTGGAGTTCCTCGGCCGCATCGACTTCCAGGTGAAGGTGCGAGGCTTCCGCGTCGAGCTGGGCGAGGTCGAATCCGTCCTCCGCGCGGCCCCGGGTGTGAGAGACGCCGCCGCCGCCGTGCGCGAGGATGTTCCGGGCGACAAGCGTCTGGTCGCCTACGTCGTCCCCGTCTCCCCGGATGAGGCTCCCGCTTCCGCCACGACGGCGGAGACCCTCCGCGCCTTCATGCTCAAGCGCGTGCCCGAGTACATGGTGCCCTCGGCGTTCCTCACGCTGGAGGCGCTGCCCCTGACGCCCAGTGGCAAGCTGGCCCGCAAGCTCCTGCCCGCGCCCGACGCGGAGAGCCTGCGCGGCGACACCGCGTTCACCGCGCCTCGCACGCCCGTGGAGGAGAAGCTGGCGGAGCTGTTCTCGACGGTGCTGAAGCTCGGCCGCGTCAGCGTCACCGACAACTTCTTCGAGATGGGCGGCCACTCGCTGCTGGCCACGCAGGTGACGTCGCGCATCCGCTCCGCCTTCTCGGTGGAGCTGCCGGTGAGAGACCTCTTCGAGGCCCCCACCGTCGCCGCGCTGGCCCAGCGGATTGAAACCGCCCTGCGCACCGGCGCGACGACGGCCGCTCCGCCCATCGAGCGCGCGCCGCGCGACGGCAAGCTGCCCCTGTCGTTCTCGCAGCAGCGCGTGTGGTTCCTGGACCAGCTCGAGCCCGGCAGCCCCGCGTTCAACATCCCGTCTTCGATGGTGCTCTCCGGCGAGCTGGACGTGGAGGTGCTGCGTCGCACGCTGGAGGCCGTCGTGCACCGTCACGAGGCCCTGCGCACCACGTTCCGCGCCGAGGCCGACGGCCCCGTGCAGGTCATCCACCCGCCTTCCCCGCTCGAGATGCCCGTCACGGACCTGCGGCACCTCGCGCCCGAGCAGCGGGAGCTGGAAGCCCGACGTCGCGCGGGCGAGCACTCGATGCGCTCGTTCGACCTGAGCACCGGGCCGCTGCTGCGCGCCGAGGTGCTGGTGCTGGAGGACCGGGAGCACCTGCTGCTCATCAACGTCCACCACATCGTCTCCGACGGCTGGTCCATCAGCGTGGTCGTCCGCGAGATGGCGCTCCTGTACGGCGACTTCCAGGCCGGCCGCGCGCCGAGCCTCCCCGAGCTGCCGCTCCAGTACGCGGACTTCTCATCCTGGCAGCGCAAGTGGCTGGATGGCGCGGAGCTGGACCGCCAGCTCGCCTGGTGGCAGCGCCAGTTGGACGGGGCTCCTCAGGACCTGGAGCTGCCCACCGACAGACCGCGCACGCACCTGTCACGGCCTCGCGGCGGCATGGTGCCCCTCGTCATTCCGACCGAGCTGGCGCAGGCCATCGAGACCTTCTGCAACCGTGAAGGCATCACCCCGTTCATGTTCTTCCTGGCGGCGTTCCAGCTCGTGCTGTCGCGCTACTCCGGTCAGGACGACATCTCCGTCGGCTCACCGGTGGCCGGACGCAACCGCGCGGAGCTGGAGGGCCTGGTCGGCTTCTTCCTCAACACGCTGGTCCTCCGCACGCGCCTGGATGGCGACCCGACGGTGCGCGAGCTGATGGCCCGCGTGCGCGAGACCTCGCTCGGCGCCTACTCGCACCAGCACCTGCCCTTCGAGCAGCTCCAGCCCCTGCGGGACCTCCAGCAGTCGCCGCTGTTCCGCGTGATGTTCATCCTCCAGAACACGCCGGAGGCGGCGGCCTCGCTGCCGGGCCTGACGATGCGCCAGGGCCCCGACGAGGGCCACGTCGCCAAGTTCGACATCACGCTCTCCATGGGCCGCACCTCCGCCGGCTTCATGGGTGAGTTCGACTACCAGGCGGACCTCTACGACGCGTCCACCATCGAGCGGATGACCCGGCACTTCCGGGCGCTCGTGGAGCTGCTCGTCGCCGCGCCCGAGCGTCGCCTCTCCTCGCTCACGCTGATGTCCGGCGAGGAGCGGCAGCGGCAGCTCGTGACGTGGAACGACACCCGCGCGGACTTCCCCGAGGCCTGCGTGCACACGCTCTTCGAGGCCCAGGTCCGCCGCGCCCCCGACGCGCTGGCGGCCTCCTTCGAGGGCACCCAGCTCACCTACGCCCAGTTGGACGCGCGGGCCAACCAGTTCGCCCACGTGCTGCGCCGTCACGGCGTCGGACCCGAGGTCCGCGTCGCGCTCAGCGTGGAGCGCTCACTGGATGTCGTGGTGGGCCTGCTCGGCATCCTCAAGGCCGGTGGCGCCTGGGTGCCCGTGGATCCGCTGCTGCCGCGCGAGCGTCTGGCCTTCCTGCTCGACGACAGCGGCGCCGCGCTGCTGCTCACGCAGTCCCCGCTCGTGGACCGCTTCCCCGAGCCGCACCGCGCCCGCGCCCTGTGCCTCGACACCGCGCACGAGGCCCTGTCGAGCGAGAGCACCGAGGCGCCCTTCACCGGCGTCACGCCTGGAAACCTCGCCTACCTGCTCTACACCTCTGGCAGCACGGGTCAGCCCAAGGGCACGGCCGTCGAGCACCGGAGCGTGGCCAACCTCGTCACCCACGAGGCCCCGGCCTACGGCATCGGCCCTGGCGAGCGCGTGCTCCAGTTCGCCAACCTCTCCTTCGACCTGTCGGTGGAGGAGATCTTCACCACGCTGAACTCGGGCGCCACGCTGGTGCTCGCGCCGCTGGAGAAGGTGATGCCGGGCGCGCCGCTGCAGACGCTGCTGCGCGAGCAGGCGCTCACCGTCATCAGCCTCACGCCCGCCGCCCTGGCCGCCACGCCCGCCGAGGAGCTGCCCGCGCTGAAGACGGTCATCTCCGGCGGCGAGGCGCTGCCCTCGGACGTCGTCGCGCGGTGGGCCCCGGGTCGCCGCTTCCTCAACACCTACGGCCCCACGGAGGCCACCGTCGTGGCCACGCTCGCGCGGGTCGTCGCCGACGACACCCGGCTGCCCTCCATCGGCCGGCCCCTGGCGAACGTGCGCGCCTACGTGCTCGACGCGCGCGGCGAGCCGGTGCCCGTGGGCGTCAAGGGCGAGCTGTACCTGGGCGGCGTCGGCGTGGCCCGAGGCTACGCGGGCAGGCCCGCGCTCACCGCCGAGCGCTTCCTCCCGGACATGTACTCCGGAGTCCCGGGCGCACGGCTGTACCGCACGGGTGACGTGGTGCGCTTCCGCGACGACGGCACGCTGGAGTTCGTCGGCCGCGTGGACGCACAGGTGAAGGTGCGTGGCTTCCGCATCGAGCTGGGAGAAGTCGAGGCCGCGCTGGCCCGGCACCCGGCGGTGCGCGAGGCCGTCGTGGTGGCCCGCGAGGATGGCCCTGGCGGCAAGCGCCTCATCGCCTACGCCGTGGCACGCGAGGGTGTGCCCACCGA
The DNA here is from genome assembly GCF_013372595.1 of Myxococcus sp. AM011. Classification (NCBI taxonomy): domain Bacteria; kingdom Pseudomonadati; phylum Myxococcota; class Myxococcia; order Myxococcales; family Myxococcaceae; genus Myxococcus; species Myxococcus sp. AM011. The sequence continues at coordinate 8,511 of NZ_JABXEM010000206.1, read as the reverse complement.
TGGCGCCACGTTGCGCGGGGCGCTGAAGGACGCGCTGCCCGAGTACATGGTGCCCACGGTGGTGATGATGCTGGAGGCACTGCCGCTGACCTCGAACGGCAAGGTGGACCGCAAGGCCCTGCCCGCGCCGGACATGAGCAACGTCAGCGGGCGGCCCGACTTCGTGGGGCCTCGCACGCCCACCGAGGCGCGGCTGGCGACCATCTGGTGCGCGGTGCTCGAAGTGGAGCGCGTGGGCATCCACGACAACTTCTTCGAGCTGGGCGGACACTCGCTGATGGCGACGCAGGCCATCAGCCGGATGCGCGCGGTGTTCGGCGTGGAGCTGCCGCTTCGCGACTTGTTCGACACGCCAGACCTGGCGGCGCTGGCGCAGCGCGTGGACCTGGCGGTGCAGCAGGGCCAGGGCCTGGAGATTCCGCCGCTCGTCCCCGTGCCGCGCACGGGCGAGCAGCCGGTGTCCTTCGCTCAGCAGCGCCTGTGGTTCCTCGACCAGCTCGAGCCGAACAGCGCCTTCTACAACATCCCCGCCACCGTGCGGCTGGAGGGCGCGCTGAACGTGGATGCGATGGGCCGGGCCGTCAACGAGCTGCTCCGTCGGCACGAGTCCCTGCGCACGTCCATCCTGAGCAACAACGGCCAGCCCATCCAGGTCATCCATCCGCACGAGCCGGCGCCCATCAACATGCTGGACTTGAGCGCGCTGGAGCCCGAGGCCCGCGAGGCCGAGGCCCTCCGCGCCGCCACCGAGGAGACACAGCGTCCGTTCAACCTGACGGACCGCTCGCTGTTGCGCGTCCGCCTGCTGAAGCTCGGCGCCGAGGACCATGTGCTGCTGATGTCCATGCACCACATCGTGTCGGACGGCTGGTCCATGGGCCTGCTCATCAACGAGCTGGCCTCCGCATACACGGCCTTCTCCAAGGGACTCCCGATCACGCTGCCGGAGCTGCCGCTCCAGTACGCGGACTACTCCGCCTGGCAGAGGAGCTGGCTCAAGGGCGACGTGCTCGACAGGCAGGTGGCCTGGTGGCGCAAGCACCTGCAGGGCGCGCCCCCAGCACTGGAGCTGCCCACGGACTTCGCCCGTCCGGCCGTCAGCAGCTTCAAGGGCGACATGGTGGGCTTCACCATGCCGCGCGCGCTCCAGGACGCGGTCCAGACACTGGCGCGCCGCGAAGGCGCCACGACGTTCATGGTGCTGCTCGCCGCCTTCCAGACGATGCTGTCGCGCTACTCCGGTCAGGACGACATCAGCATCGGCTCGCCCATCGCCGGCCGTCGCCACTCCGACTTGGAGAAGCTCATCGGCTTCTTCGCCAACACGCTCGTGCTGCGCACGCAGCTCTCCGAGCACCAGACGTTCCGCGAGCTGCTCGGGCGCGTGCGTGAGGCGACGCTGGATGCGTACGCGCACCAGGACGTGCCGTTCGAGAAGCTGGTGGAGGAGCTGCAGCCCGAGCGCAGCCTGAACCGCACGCCGCTGTTCCAGGTCCTGTTCGTCCTCCAGAACGTCTACAAGGAGACCTACGAGACGTCGGACCTGCGCATGTCGCCGGTGGAGGCCACCAGCGGCACGGCCAAGTTCGACCTGACGCTCTCCGTGTTCGAGTCGTCGCACGGCCTCACCGGCTACCTGGAGTACGCCTCCGACCTCTTCTCCCGCCAGACGGCGGAGCGGATGGTGGGTGCGCTCCAGCGCCTGCTGGAAGGCGCCGTCGCCCAGCCGGACCAGACGTTGGGCCGGCTGCCGCTGCTGTCCGACGGCGAGCGTCAGCAGGTCGTCGAAGGCTTCAACTCCGCGGTGGACCCGACCTACGTGCCGGGGTTGATGCACCGCTGGGTCGAGGCCCAGGTCGCGCGCACGCCCGAGCGCGTGGCCGTCACGGATGGAGTCCAGTCGCTCACGTACGCGCAGCTCGACGCTCGCGCCAACCAGCTCGCGCATCACCTCTTGGCGCTCGGCGTGCCCGTGAATGGCACGGTGGGCCTGTGCCTGGAGCGCGCGAGCCTGGACATGCCCGTCGCCGTCCTGGCCACGCTCAAGGTCGGCGCCGCGTTCCTCCCGTTGGACCCGAGCTACCCGGCGGACCGCCTGGCGCTGATGCTGGAGGACACGGGTGCGCCCGTCATCCTCGCGCACTCGGCGCTGGTCTCCGCGCTGCCTCCCGGTCTGACGGCGCGGGTCATCCGGCTGGAGGAGGAGACGGCCGTCGCCTCGCGGCCCACGCACTCGCCCGACGTGGACATGTCGCCGGAGACGAACTGCTACTTCGTCTACACCTCCGGCAGCACGGGCCGTCCCAAGGGCATCGTCATGTCCCACCGCGCGGTGGGCAACATGCTCTGGTGGTTGATGAAGCGCGCGGTGAAGCCGGACGCGACGACGCTCCAGTTCGCCTCGCTCAACTTCGACGTGTCCTTCCAGGAGCTCTTCGGCACCTGGTGCCTGGGCGGCAAGGTGCTGCTCATCAACGGCTCGCTGCGGCAGGACCCGCCCGCCATGCTGCGCTACATGCGCGAGCACCGCGTGGAGCGGCTGTTCCTGCCCTTCGTCGCCCTCCAGGCCATGTGCGACGCGGCGCTCACGGAGAAGGAGCTCCCGCCGCTGGGTGAAATCGTCACCGCCGGCGAGCAGCTCCAGGTGACGCCCGCGCTGCTGGCGCTCTTCGACCGGCTGCCGGAATGCACGCTGGAGAACCAGTACGGCCCGTCGGAGGCCCACGTCGTCACGGCGTGGCGCGCCCCCGCGGACCGCAAGCGCTGGCCGGCGCTGCCCCCCGTGGGCTCGCCGCTGGCCAACATGCAAATCTACGTGTTGGACCCGCACGGCGAGCCCTGCCCCATCGGCGTCGCGGGCGAGGTCTACGTGGGCGGCGCCAACGTGGCCCACGGCTACCATGGCCGCCCGGACCTCACGTCGGACCGGTTCCTGCCGAACTTCATGGGCGGCGCGGCCGGCTCACGGCTGTACCGCACGGGCGACAAGGCCCGGTGGCTCGTGGACGGCAACCTGGAGTTCCTCGGCCGCCTGGACAGCCAGGTGAAGCTGCGGGGCTTCCGCATCGAACTGGGCGAAGTGGAGGTGGCCCTGCGCGCGCTGCCCCAGGTGCGCGACGCGGTGGCCATCGTCCGCGAGGACGTCGCGGGAGACCGCCGCCTCGTCGGCTACGTGGTGCTGCCGGCCGACGCGCCGTGGAGCACCGAGGAGGCCCGCCAGGTCCTCCGCGAGAAGGTGCCCGAGTACATGGTGCCGTCCATCTTCGTGCGGCTGGAGGCGCTGCCGCTGATGCCCACCGGCAAGGTGGCGCGCGGCGCGCTGCCCGCTCCGGACGAGGAGAGCCTGCGTGGCACCGCGCCGTTCTCCGCGCCTCGCACGCCGCTGGAGGAGCTGCTGGCCGGTGCCTTCGCGGAGGTGCTGCGCACGCCTCGGGTGAGCATCACCGACAACTTCTTCTCGCTCGGTGGCCACTCGCTGCTGGCCACGCAGGTCGTCTCCCGCGTCCGGGTCGCCCTGGGCGTGGAGCTGCCGCTGCGCGCCCTCTTCGAGGCTCCCACCGTCGAGTCGCTCGCCCTGCTGCTCCAGCGCGCCCAGGAGGCGATGAAGGCCCAGGACGCCCGCCCCAAGGCGGCCCGTCCCTCCACGCCCACCTGGTCGCCGCTCGTCACGCTGCGCCCGGGCACCGATGCCGGCCGCGTGCTCCACGTCATCCATGGCATGGATGGACGGGTGGACGACTACGCCGAGCTGGCGACCCACGCCCCCGAGGGCTGGGGCATCGTCGGCATCCAGGCCCGTGGCCTGGAGGAAGGCCGCGCCCCGCTGGAGTCCGTGGAGGCCATGGCGACGCTCTACGTGGAGGCCTTGCGTGCCTCCGCGCCGAAGGGGCCGTACCGGCTGGCGGGCCCGGGCATGGGCGCGCTGGTGGCCTGGGAGATGGCGCAGCAGCTCCAGCGCGAGGGCCACGAGGCAAAGCTGCTCCTCATCGAGCCGCTCCCCGCGGAGCCGGATGCCAGCACGGCCGCCACCACGGCGGGTGCCCAGGGCGCGCTGTTCGCCAGGCACCTGGCGGCCCAGGCGGGAGTCGCGGCGCCAGCGCTGCCCTCGGCACTCACCTCCAGCAAGGACGCGGAGCCGCTGCTCGCGCACCTGCACGCCGATGGCGCGAAGACGGGCCTGTTGCCGGAGGCGATGTCGCTGGCGGAGCTGAGGGTGCGCTTCAAGGTCTTCGCCAGCCACCTGCGCGCCGCGCGGCGCTACCTGCCAGAGCCCACCGAGGGCGCCGTGCGGCTGCTGCTCGCGACGGACGCTCCGGAGCGCGACGAGGACGCGCGCGACGGGGGCTGGGGCGAGCTGGCCGAGGGCGGCCTGGAGGTCCATGAGACCCCCGGAGACGCCGTCTCCGTGCTGCGCGCACCGCACGTCGCGGGGTGGTTGAAGCGGTTGCTCGACCTGGAAGGTCGGGAATGATGACGGGCCACCTTCACGACGGGGCTGGTGGCCCCTCGCGCACCAATACGCACGGTCGCGGGACAGTCGGCCTGTCGGAGCAGTGTCCCAGCGAAGGGGCCAGTAGGCATCCGCCTACTTTTGGCGGTATTGACCCCTTTTCCTGGGATGTGAACAAGATGCGGTCAATTTCAGGAGTCACTCACATGGCGGACGAGCGCGAGGACACGACGATCTACAAGGTCGTCGTCAACCACGAGGAGCAGTATTCCATCTGGCCGGCGGACCGGGAGAATGCGCCGGGCTGGAAGGATGCGGGCAAGCAGGGCCTGAAGGCCGAGTGCCTCGAGCACATCAAGCAGGTGTGGACGGACATGCGTCCGCTCAGCCTGCGCAAGAAGATGGAAGAGCAGGCGCTGAAGAACTGATGTGACGAGCGCCCCGCCCGACGGACCCTGGGGAATTCACTTAGGGTCCGAGGGCGGGGTCAGACGTCGTCATCAGAGGTCCGGCGGCGGACGAACCCCCAGATGGCAGGCGCGCAACGCCAGCTGGGTGCGGTTCTCGGCCCCAAGCTTCCGGTAGAGCTGGGTGACGTGCGACTTGACGGTGCGCTCGGCGATCTGCAGGTGCGCGGCGATCTTCAAGTTGTCCGCGCCACCCGCGACATATGCCAGCACCTCGCGCTCCCGCTGCGTGAGCGCCAGGAGCACGCTCGCGGTGGGCGACGTGACAGGCGGATGCTCGAAGTCATTGCGCAACAGCTGCACCGGGAAGAGCCGCTCACCTCGCACCAGCGAGTTGATGGCCGAGGACACGGCGGACGTGCCGAGCCCCTTCCGGAAGAGGTAGCCCGAGGCCCCCTCGTCGAAGCACTGGGAGATGACCTCCGGCGCACTCACGGCGGAGAGGAGCAACATGCGCACCTCCAGCCGACGCTTGCGTGCCTCGCGCAACAGGTTGATGCCTTCGGTCACCGAGCAGCCCACGGCCGCTTCGCTGTCTCCTTCCACATCCATCACCGCCACTTGAGGCGGATCGGTTCCCAGCCCATCGAGAAAGAGTCGCACGTCCCTGGTCACCGAGGTGACCGCGACACCCTCGCCGCGAAGACCATCGGCGAGGCTTTCCCACGCCGCCCATGGTCCTTCGAGAATGGATACACGAATCGCTGATTGATTAGTTGCCATGCGAAGGCCCCCCAGCCGCCATGGCGAAACAACTTGGACTGCAGTGTTGACTGCTTCCGACCTCCGGACAGCTCAGGCCAGCGGGAAGAGGCTTCCAGGTCGTGCGTGCACGTCCGCTGAACCACTCCGGGGTCGGTCCATCGATGTAAGACCCGACTCCAGGACTGCTTTCAAATACCTACGACTCGCGGCGTCCTTCCGGGCTCCACCTCCGCTGGAGCCAGCTCCAGGTTCAACGCCACGAATACCCTAACACCGGGAAAGCGCAGAGGCGAAGGCGCCCTTGGCGAGAGTGTCAAGTGTGCGCGAATCCGATTGGATTCAGCCACCGCGTCCGTTGGTTCGTCATCGCTGTCGCGTCCATGACAGCCATTTCCGTCCAGCACCCGATACCCGCCGTCCCCCCTCGCGGGTCCGGCTGTCCACCAAGCGACACCCGCTGGGACCTGATTAGCCAGACAATCCGGCCCCAACAGGTAGGAGATGGTACGGCGGGCGGCGTGTATGCTGGGTGGCGGACATGAGTACCGCATCGAGCCCGCACCTCGCAGTGGCCACGCCGGAGCGCGTGGCGCTCTCCCTCCCCGTGGCTGGCATCGGCTACCGGTGTCTGGCGTGGCTGGTGGACGCTGGCCTGCTCTTCTTCTTCTGGGTGGTGGCGTACTTCGTCTTCACGCTGCTGGTGTCGGACGTGCTGGGCGTCTTCCAGGGGCTGTCGGGCCTGGGCCAGACGCTGCTGGTGGTGGGCATCTTCGCCACGCAGTGGCTGTACTGGACGCTGGGCGAGGTCTTCTTCCATGGGCAGACACCGGGCAAGCGCGCGCTGCGCATCCGCGTGGTGCGCTTGGATGGCTCACCGGTGGGCCTCTACGAGAGCGCGGTGCGCAACCTGTGCCGCGCGGTGGACTTCCTGCCGGGGGTGTACGCCGCCGGCTGCATCAGCATGCTGCTGACGTCCAGGCACCAGCGTCTGGGAGACCTGCTGGCGGGGACGGTGCTGGTGCGCGAGGAGCGCATCGACCTGGACAAGTACACCGCGCGGACACCCGAGTCGGGTGTGCTCGGGCCGAAGGCCACGCGGGCGCTGACGCCGGACGAGGTGGAGCTGGTGCTGGCCTTCCTCTCGCGCGCGCCGGGCCTGGAGGCGGACATCCGACGGAAGATGGGGACGCGGCTGGTGGACAAGCTGGGCGGGCTGGCGGACGAGGAGCGGACCCACGTCCTCGCGTCGGCCGAGTCCACCGAGGCGTTCCTGCGGGCCCACGTCCAGGTGGAGCGCTGAGATGGCCGTCGCCCTGCCGGCCTTCGTCGCCAGTCACCGCGCGAACTGGGACTCCCTGGAGGCGCTGCTCACGCGTCAGCGCGAGGGCACCCTGTCGCTCGCGGAGCTGCGCGCGCTGGACACGCTGTACCGCCGCGCCGCCTCGGACCTGGCGCATGCCCAGACGTTCTATCCGGGCACCGACGCGCACCGCTTCCTCAACCAGCTCTGCGCGCGAGCCTACGCCGCCATCTACCAGCCCCCGCGCGAGCGCTGGGCCTCGGTGAAGGCCTTCTTCCGCCGCGAATTCCCCCAGACGCTGCGCCGGGAGCTGCGCTACGTGGGAGCCAGCGCCGCGCTGTTCATCCTGGGCCTGCTCCTGGGCGCGCTGGTGGTGCTGTGGGAGCCCCGGGGCGCGGAGCTGCTCGTGCCCGCCGGCGTCCGCCAGTACGTCTCCCAGGGCCGCATGTGGACGGATGACATCCTGTCGGTGGCCCCGCCCAACTCGGTGTCGTCGGGCATCGCCACCAACAACCTCACCGTCACCATCCTCACCTTCGCCATGGGCCTGTTCTACGGGCTGGGCACGGTGTTCATCCTGGTGAACAACGGGGTGCAGATTGGCGCCATCGCCGCGCTGTGCGCTCGCGAAGGGATGCTGGGGGGCCTGCTGGACTTCATCTCCGCGCACGGGCTGGTGGAGCTGTCCGTCATCGTCATCGCCGGTGGGGCCGGGCTGATGGTGGGACAGTCGCTCATCGACCCGGGGGAGCTGCCCCGGGGACAGGCGCTGGCCCTGCGCGGGCGGGAGGCGGTGAAGCTGGTGCTGGGGTGCGCGCCCTTCCTCGCCCTCATCGGCGTGGTGGAGGGCTACGTGTCCCCGGGCGACTTGTTCCCCACCTGGGCCAAGGCCGCGCTGGGCCTGGCCCTGGGGGGCCTGTTCTGGGGCTACCTGCTGCGGGCAGGCAGCGCGGTGGCGGAGACGGCGCCGGAGGTCAGCGCCTCCTGACGCTTGCGCTGCTGGTGCCGGAGGATGCGCTCGTAGGCCACGTTCAGCTCGCGCATCTGCTCCGCGGAGCCGCCCCGGTCCGGGTGCCGCTCCAGCGCCAGCGTGTGGTAGCGCGCGCGGACCTTCTCCGGAGAGTCCAGCGGCGACACGCCCAGGAGCTGGTACGGGTCCTGGTCCTCGATGGCGGACAGCCAGCGCTCCAGCCGGTCCTTCACCTCGATGTGACGCTCATCCTGGGCACCGGTGTCCTTCACCGGGTGGGTGCGCACCTTCGCGTCCGCCTTGAGCACGTCCGTGTAGGTGCTGGAGACCCAACGGTGGCAGCCGGAACACCGGTAGTAGCGAACCCGGTTCCCCATCTGAAGGGTCATCCGGATGCCGCAGTGGGTGCACTCCACCTCTACGTTTTCCAGAGTCTGCCAGCTCGAAACCGCCGCGTTCATCAGCCCTTGCTCCCGTCAGCAACACGCCTGTAGCAGCGGCAAACTCCCATGTCGGGAGATCGCGTCAAGAAAATCTCCGCCAGCCCGGGCCCGGCTGCGCCAGACGCCCGGCTTTCGGGGTAGAACGCGGCCCATGAGCCCCCTGCTCGTCGCCGGAC
>NZ_JABXEM010000205.1:0-21867 GCF_013372595.1 Myxococcus sp. AM011 | reverse complement strand
GCGCTGGAGCATCGGCGGCCGGTGGCGGTGCGGGCGGGCCCGGCTTTGGCGGTGCGTGGGGACTCGGACCAGTTGGAGCAATTGCTCATCAACCTGGTGCGCAACGCGGTGGACGCGGTGCTGGGCGAGGCCCCGGGCGCAGGGGTCTGGGTGTCGTGGGCGGTGCTGACGCCGGGCGCGGTGGAGGTCTGGGTGGAAGACGAGGGCCCGGGCCTCGCGGACACGGGCAACCTCTTCGTGCCCTTCTTCACCACGAAGCCGCAGGGCAGCGGCATCGGCCTCGCGCTATGCCGCCAGATTGCGGAGGCGCACGGCGGGACGCTGCGCCTGGAGAACCGTCCCGAGGGACGTGGTTGCCGGGCACGACTGAAGCTGCCGCTGGAAGCTCACGGCGGGAGCGCCGCGGTGGCGGCCACGGGCTGAGCCAGGGGCGGGCGGCACACCGTCTTCACGGGTGCCACCGGGCTGGAGTCAGGCCCCCTCGCTACGGACGTTCGCAACAACTGGCGTAGAGCTCGTAGCAGGCGTAGTCGCACCCGGGGGTGCCCGAACACGCGTCGAGACACCCTTGCCGGCCGCTCTCGCAGGCTGGGCGACAGACGGCGGTGGGGCCCAGACGCGTGAGCGCCGGGGCCGAGGCCAGGGCGACACAGAGGGGCTCTTCCCCTTCCATGCGCTCGGCCTCGTTGTCTTGCGTGGCCAGGACGCCCAGCACGCTCACCGACATCACCACGGCGGACAGGAACAGCTTGTTGAACATGGGGCCTACTCCAGGTTGCGTGGAACCACGCTCACCTTGCCTCGCGCGGACCGGGGCCAGACACCAGCCTCACAGTGTTCGCGCGGACTCCATGTCATGTGTTCACTCCACGGCGACGCATGGCCCTGGAGGGCCGGGTTGCCGGAGACTCAGGCCACCTGCGCGCCGGTGTCCGGGGGCGCGTCATAGGTGGGCGTGAGGTCGACCACGTTCACCGTGACGAGGTGGTAGACGATGACGTTGCTGACCCAGAAGAAGATGGCGGCGTAGTGGACGTAGACGAGCGGAGAGCCGGGCCACACTTGCAGCGGGTGGTTGAAGACGTTGGCGGCCATGTAGCCGCCGAACCACTCGCCCATCCAGCAGACCATGGCGCCGACGACCACGCGGGTCCACACCTTGACGCGGCGCGGGTAGAACCAGAAGTAGTGCAGGGTCCACAGCAGGCCGACGCAGCCGGCCCAGAGCATCATGCTGCCGAAGGAGAACCAGTGGTACGGGGACTCGGGGTAGTACCAGCCCCAGTCCTTGTTCATCCAGCGCCAGGCCACGTTCTGGGACAGCTCCATGAACCAGAAGAGCGGTGCGACGTAGAGCACCTGCGTCATGAGGACTCGGAGGAAGCAGCTCAGCGTCTTCCAGAGACTCGTCGTGGACCTGGCGAGCGACATCATGTGGTTCCCCCCCGTGCTTCGGCCTGGGCGACCGAGGGCTGTTCATGTGACAGAACGTCATGAGTCCCATGTCTTGAAACATCGTGGGCGACAACCGCTTGTGTCCTGACGCCACGGGGTGGCGCCGGGCTGAACGCGGATGCAGTCGTCAGCGATGGGCTCCGAGGAGAAACCCCAGGAGAGTCCGGGAGTTGACACCTCTCGATGCGGGCGACGCACGGTGTCGCAGCCAGGGGTGGAGGCCGTGTCGAAATCCAGCGCACGGGCCGCTGGATTCGCGGCGCGGGGTAATTCGAGCAGTGGGGGCTCGGTACGGAAAACCCATGACGCACGGAGACTCCGGCCGTGTCACATCGCTGTGGCACGGAGTCGCCTCCGTGCGCGAGGCCCATGCCTACCTGAAGCTGAAGCGGGTGACCCAGGGGACGAGCTTCCGGACCAGGGCGAGCGGAGTGCTCTGGAACGCGGGGGACATAGTGCCGAGCCAGGCGAACAGCTCCGGGATGATGGGCTCCTGCTCAGTGGAAAGGGTGCTGAGATCTCCGAGCGTCATGAGCCGTTCCTTTTCGCGTTCGTGGAGCTTGAGCAGCGCGAAGAACTCCTCGGCGAGCTCCGGCTTCGAGGTGACGAGCGTCAGCAGCAACAGGCACACCTGGGACGGAGAGGTTCCCTCATGTCCCTCGCCCATGAACTCGGCTTGTCCGTCACTCGGAACACATGCCTTGATGAGTCGATAGGTGTTCGCGAAGCGCTTGAGCACACGAGGCGTGGGGCTCAGCAGGGGGCCCAGACAGTCGATGAAGGCCAGCTCCTTCTCACTGATGATGAGGCTGGGCGGATTGAGGTCCTCCTGCTCGTTCGAGGTGTCTCGCGTGTCGCTGGATGATGTGGAGGACTTCGGCTTGCCGTGTCCAGACGCGGCTTGTGGCGCGGTGCCCGAGTCCTGCGCGGTCTTCGCCGGGAACTGTGCGCCCTGTGTGCTGTCGTCTCGCGCTGCGTGGGCCTCGATGGTGCCGCGATTGTCCGCGACGAGCCCGGGCTTCAGCTCCAGGACCTTGGCCTGCTGCGAGTGTTCCTCGGAGGAAGGACGGGCAAGCAACCCGCGCACCATACTCGTGCGGTGGTCGTTGCTCACGGGTCGCAGCCAGATGGGAATCTGGAAGATCTTCTCCAGGTAGTCGTAGGCCGTTGCTCCCGGCGTCATCGCATCCAGGGGCAGCGCCTTCGCATCCTCCTGCTTCAGCAGGTCCTTGAAGGTGTGGTTCAGGCAGCGGGCCACCCAGCGCGAGTCCACGCCCACCACGACGACGAACAGCGGGAATGCGAGGAGCAGGTGCACGGCCTGGAGCACCTTCACCACGGTGTCCTCCGAGCAGCGGTCCAGGTCATCGATGTAGAGGACGATGCGATTGATGGCGGGGACGTTCGGGTCCGTCTGTTCATCGCGGTTGACCGCCTCCATCAGCCGGGACAGCTCCTCGAAGTCCCTGCGGATGAGCGCGACGAGGCCCAGGTGCTTGCGGTAGTCGTCGCTGCCGGTGCGGTTCTCGATGAACTTGTCGAGCAGGCGCGCGCTGGAGAGCTCGGCGATGGCCTGCTTCAGTTGGAGGACTTCGTCCTGGGCCTTGGCCATGGACGCTCGCTGCTGTTCCTCCGCTTGGGTCAGTGCGGCGACCTGCTCGCGAGCGGCCTGTACGGTCTCATCGAGTGGCTTGAGTCGCTTCTGGAGTTCGGTCTCGATGGCCTGCTCGACTTCGCGCAGTCGTGCTTCGTTCTGTTCTCTTCGCTCCCGAAGCCACGCGGTCTGCCGCTGGAGCCAGATGGTCCCGGAGGTCACGAGACCGGTCAGCGTCGTGAGTCCGGCAGTCAGGCCCGCGAGGTTCTGCTTGCCGAACCAGTCGAGCACGAACGGAAGCACCAGGCTCAAGGCGAGGGAGCCGAGCAGGATGATGGCGGGAGGACGCAGCCGCTTGTTCGCGCTTCGTGTGTCCAAGAGGGATGCAATGAATCCGCCAGTCCGTCGCAGCTCGGCCTGAGCATTGCCGAGAGCATCCCGCAACTCGAAGGCCGTACGTCCCAGCGAGCTGAAGCCGGTTTCATCCAGCCATGCGGTGGCCCTCTTCTGGACACCCTCCTCGAGCTTCAAGGTGGCGGGCATCAGTTCGAGCAGGGTGCGCTTTTCGGAGAGAGCCTGTTCCAACTCGACGCGCTTCGATTCCTTCTGTTGTTCCAGCTCACCGACCTTCTGCTGCGCCAGCGCGACCTCGGCTTCCTTCGCGGTGACTGCGGCCTGTTTCGCGAGCAACTCCGCTTCCCGCTTCGCGAGTCGTGCGAGCAGGTCATCGCGTCGCTTGCCGATGTCCGTCTCGGACTCGTCGTGTCGCTTTCGGAGGTTGCGGAAGATGTGCTCGACGAGGCTGGCCCACAGGTTGCCTTCTGCGTAGTGCCAGGCGTTGAACTCAATCTGGATGATGTTCTTGTAGAAGGCGACTTCCCGCTGGGGACGCTGGGACTTCACTGCCCGGTCCGCCAGTTCTTCCACACGCTTGCGCAGGTGGTGCATGAAGAACGACTTGCCCGAGCCCCACTCTCCGAACACACCGAGAGACAGAGGCGGAGCCATGGTGCGCGAGGCAATCAACGCGCTGAGCGCATCGACGTCGCGGTCGATGTCCAAGAGGTCTTCGTCCTCTCGACCATCCGCGTCGTAGCGAGGAGAATAGAGGGTGCGCTGTGTGTCATTGTCCAGCCAGCTCAAGTGAGACGCTGACACGGGAGGTGGTGTCGGCTGCGTGGATGCCTGCGTGTGTTCCGTGGGGCTTCCGCGAGGAAGATGCTCCCGCCAGTACTCAGCCTCTTCGGGATAGAGCGAGGACACCAACTGGACGAAAGGCTCTTGGAGTTGCCGACGGTCCAGCCGCATCTCGCGGAAGTCGCCGTCGTGAAAATGGGGCAGCCACAGAAACGCCGCGACGAGGTGGCGTACGTCCAGGGCCTGAGATGCTGGGACGGACGTACTGATAAAGAAATCTTCGGCCTTCTGCACTGCCTCGCGTATCGAGACCGTCCAGGTGAGAGGCGTCTCCAATTTCCTTGCGGAAGACGACATGGATCTGAAGCGCTCGATTTGCTCAGTCGAGAGCTGTATGGAAGACAAGACATGATTCAGGTCCGTGCCGGACTGCGCGATCTCCTGCGTCACCCAGTCAGAGATTGGGTCGCGCGAACTGCCAATGGCGCCCATGACCGACGAGAAGGACAGGTGGGCCTGGCCCGAGGATGGGTCATTGGAAGATGACCCTTGGGCCATGGAAATCAGCACGGCGCGTCCGAGCAGTGAGGCGAGGTCGTTGGAGACGGGCCGCATCTCCGTCACCGCGCCGGTATCCATGTCCTGGAATTGGACCATGAACGGCCCTGCGTCCTCGGCCGCCTCGACGCTTTCATCTTCTGCCGGTCGCTGCATGTCCCCCCCTGCGCGGATTCACAGCGCCAACGATGTTGGCACCGTCCCGCGCAAGAAGGATAGCCGGGTCCCAGCGACCTCCAGGAGAAGCAGCGCCGTGGACCCAATCACCCCAGTTCCACGGCACACCTCACCCTGTCCTACCTGCTCGTCGCATCATCCGGTCGGGTGCCGCGGTCCAACTCGTCACGGTCCAGCGCACCGTCCAAGTCCCGGTCGATGCCAATCCGCACCTCCGAGCCCTTCGGCACCACCGTGTACGTCAACTCACTCCCAGCAACCGCCAGCGTCTGGAGCAGTGACGCGGCGACGGTCTCCAGCGCCCGGTCCGTCTGGAACATGCCTCCACCCATGTAAGTGGCCCCGCGAGCAATTCCACCCTGGTTCCCCTTCACCACCAGGCCCACCTTCCCGCTGTCCGCCAGCGCGAGGAACGTGGACAAGGTGCTCGCCTGTGCGGGAGTGGGGCTCGGAGTGGTCAGCGTCACCTGCCGCCCCACCGCCGCGTGCGTGTCCTTGCTGTCCGGACCCGGCGGCTCCAGCACCGTGGTCGCCGTGCCCTTGGGCAGGTCCGAGCCCGAGAACGCCAGCATGAACGCCACCATGTCCGCGACCTCCTGGTTGCTCTGGAGCGTGAACACCGGCTCGGTGATGAAGCGCGCAATCGTGTCCACGCTGCCGTCATGCGAGAACCCGAAGCCCGCGATGTTCGACGTCTGCGTGAAGTCCATGCCCACCTTCTCGTAGAGATTCCTCAACTGCGAAATCTTCATCGTCACGTTCGTGAACCCATCCACGGACACAAGCCCCGTGTGACGCTCGCCGCTCGGGCCCGCGGAGACGGGAATGAACTGGCTCCCCGTCCACCGCACATCCGCGCCCAGTCCCGTGGGCAGCGTGTGACACGTCGAGCAGGCGAACGCCCCCGAGTCCAACAGCCGCGGCGGCCGATACATGTTCAGCCCATTCACCGCGTTCCCATTGGGCAGCGGCAGCCCCGCCGTGCCGAACCGCCCCGTCGTGACATGCCCTGGCAGCGGCAGGCTCGTGGGCAGTGTGTTGTCGATGTTCCGGAACGGATTCGGGGCATACGTCAGCGTGGCGAGGAAGTCCTCGAACTGCTGCATCTCGATGACGGTGAGCTGCGTGTCATCCCCCTGGAGGCTGAGGAAGGCGCCGTTGAACTCCTCGATGCCCGCGCGGTCTCCCCGCCAGTGCAGTGGCTCCTTGCCGATGATGTCCTGGAGCGTCTGCGTCGTCATGGGCCCCTTCATCGAGTGCCACGGCTGGAAGCCCGTGTTCAGCCCGGGGATGTTCATGCCCAGGTTCTGTCCCGTCACGGCCTTCATGTCCCCGGCCGGGTCTCCCAAATCCCACGCGAGCCTGTCCAACCGCCCATCGATGTGGCACGACGCGCACGACACGTGCCCCAGGCCAGAGCCCTTGTGCGTGTCATACAGGTGCTTGCGGCCGACCTTGATGGCGCCCGGAGACGGGTCGAAGAACGGCACCCGAGCCACCTCGGTATTGGAGACCGTATCCACCACGGACACGCTCGCCGCGAACTTGTTGAGCACGTAGAGCCGCGTCCCTGAAATCACCACGCCCGTGGGCCCCTCGCCCACCGTCACCTGCGTAATCCGGCCGCCCGAGTCGTTCATGACAGCGACGTTGTTGGAGCCCATGCCCGTGATGTAGACGCGGCTCCCGTCCGCGTTCCACGCGAGCCCCCGAGGGTCTCCGAGCGCGAGCTGCCGCGTCGCCTGCGGCACCGTGCCCGTGGTGTACGTGAGGTGCGGATTGAGGTCGAAGCGGGAGACGACGGACGGAAGCGCCGGGTCGAATGACGCGGCCAGGACGCGCAGGAAGCGGCCATTGATGTTGGGCTCGAAGCGGACCTCGTTCACCGCGTCCGTGCCCACCACGACGACATGGCCACCCGGGTGAACGGCCAGCGCCATGTCCAGGTTCATCAACCCGCTGGCATACGTCACGGCCAGGGTGGACGCGTTGATGATGGCCACGTCCCGGTCCGGCAAATCCCAACCCGGGCGGCGCCCCGAAGCCGCCGCGTTGCTCCCGGAGACGACGCTCGTCCAATCACGGCTGTTGTCGTCCATCCACTGGCCACCGGCGTTCTTCTTCACGATGAGCGCCACGGGAGGAGGCGCCGGGTTGCCACTCTTCCTGGGCGGATTGAACGCGCTGCCCGAGTTGGGCGGCGGATTGACGCCTCCATAGGGCCCCACGCTGCTGCTCACCACGTTGGGAGGAAACCCTCCGCCTCCCATCGCGTTGCCACCCCCGAGCACCGTGCTGCGATTGCCAGACTCGAAGAACGCCACATAGACCTGCGTGCCCGCCGCGTTGACGGCGAGCGCGCGAGGCTCCTCACCCTGCAACGCAAGCCGCGTGGGCGTGGCGAGCGGATTGGCCGCGTCCACCACCAGCACGCGGTTGACCTGCGAGCAGGAGATGAACGCGCGCTGCGGCGAGCCCGCGAAGATGACGTCCGCGGGCTCGTCATCCGTGGGCACGGTGGTCTTCACGTTGAGCGTGGTGAGGTCGACGATGCTGACGCTGTCGGAGACGTGGTTGACCACCCACGCCTCGGTGTTGCTCCGGGCTCGCACGGAGACGGGGTCCAGGCCCACGGAGATGGAGGCGGTGAGCACGGGCGTGCCGCTCGCCACGGAGAACACCAGGAGCCGGTTGTCCGCCGTATTCACCGCGAGCAGGCGCGTGCCATCCGGCGTCAGCTCCAACGGGTGGACGTGCGGATGCTCCCAGTTCACGAAAGCGCCGGGCGACTGCGCCCCAGCGGGGCTCGTCACCAGCACGAGACACGGCAACAACGAGAGCAGCAACCCTCGGACACGGGACATGCGACCTCCTGTGCGAACCCTCAGGCTCGCCCTGGATGGAGATTTCCGCTAAATCTGTTAAGTCTGTTTATTCTGACAAACGCGAACCTGTAACACGAGTGGCTGACTCGGGTCGCGGCCGGGTGCGAAGGGTCCTCGGGAACCCTTGGTTCGCACCGGATGGGAGGTCCCAGGTTGGCCCCGGGCGGGAAGCACTCCAGAATCCGCCGCATGAAGCGTCTCCCCCTCCCGTGTCATGGCCCTGGCCGTGCGACTTCGAGCGTCGTGCGTGCCGTGGCCCTCTTCCTGACCTCCCTGCTGTGTGGCCTGACGTCGGATGCGCGCGCCGAGGTCGCCGTCAAGCGCACCTTCCTGAAGCTGCCGTCGTCGAACGGGCACGGCGCGGTGATGCTGGATTTGGAGCAGAAGAAGGTGTCGCACTTCCGCGAGCACCTCTTCGCGACGGAGGAGCCCGTCATCGACGCGCTGGGCAACGACGTCTTCGTGCGAAGCCAGCCGCAGGTGGTGCACGCGCGCGACGTGTTGTTCGACGCGTTCTTCGGCCTGCGCTCGGGCGGGACGCAGCGCTGGCTGAGCACGCAGGACGCGGACCTGGACGCCAGCGGCTATGCGGCGTGGGGGGCTGGGAAGACGGGCGGCACGGGCCTGGCGACGATGGTGCAGCGGGTGGGGACGCTGGAGGTGACGACGTATGTCTTCGCGCCCCAGTCCGTTCCGCATGCCTCGTTCGTGATGGCGGTGCGCGTGCGCAACACGGGCGCGGCGGCGTCCACGGGGGTGAGCGTGTTCTCGCTCCACAACTTCCATGTCGGCTTCGGTCGGCCCGGAGTGATGGCGGACCTGGATGAGAATGGCGAGACGGTGGAGGTCAGCGGCAACGACTTCGTGGAGAAGGGCTTCGCGGGCGTGGTGGTGGGACGGCCGTTGGGGGCGGTGACTCGGAAGGCGGCGTGGCTGTCGGCGGCGACGGGCGCGGGCAACGCCTTCAACGTGGTGCAGGGCGGAGGGCAGCAGGACCTGCAGGAGTTCACGGCGCCGCCGGCGGCGGGGACGGGCTGGGCCTCGGCGTACCAGTTCAACCTGGGGGACATCGCGGCGGGCGCGGAGAAGTGGGCGGGCGTGGCCTTCGTGCACTTCGGCAATCCCGAGGGCACGTCCACGGCGCGGCAGTGGCTGTCGGACTACGTGGGCGGGCTGGATGCGAAGGCGCTGGTGGAGGCGGAAGTCGCGCGCTGGGCGACCTTCCAGACGGACACGGTGAAGGTGCCGACGGGCACGGCGGAGAACGAGGAGTCGCTGGTGCGCCAGTCGGCGGTGGTGATGCACATGGCGCAGGTCCGCGAGTCCGAGACGTTCATGCGCGAGTTCCTGACCCGGGATGGCGAGACGCGCCTGACGCGCTTCAAGGCGCCCAATGGCGCGCCGGCGACGCTGCCGGGCATGGTGAAGCACGCGGGCAAGGGCGCGGTGCTGGCGAGCCTTCCTCCGGGCCAGTGGACCTACGCGTGGATTCGGGACGGCGCCTACGCGGCGGCGGCGATGGCCACGCTGGGCATGCGGAGCGACGCGCGCGAGGCGCTGGCGTACTACCTGAACGCGGACAGCGGTCGGTTCCAGAGCTGGCGCGAGCTGCAGCCGTACTCGATGCCGCCGTACATCATCACGCTCACGCGCTACCACGGCTTCGGCGTGGAGGAGACGGACTTCAACGAGGCGGGGCCCAACCTCGAGTTCGACGGCTTCGGCCTCTTCCTCTGGGCGCTGCGGCACTACGAGCGCACCACGGGGGACCTCACGCTGGTAAACGAGTACTGGCCGACGGTGTCGACGAAGGTGGGCGACGCGCTGGTGGCCCTCATCGACCCGGAGACGGGGCTCATCCGTCCGGACTCGTCCATCTGGGAGACGCACTGGAACGGGCGGCAGCGCGCCTGGGCGTACACGAGCCTGACGGCGGCGCGCGGCCTGTGTGACGCGGCGGTGCTGGCCGAGCGCGTGGGCGACGCCGAGCGTGCGACGCGCTACCGCGCCGCGGGCGAGTCCATCCGCCGGGCCATGGCGGAGAAGCTGACGGACGGCAACTTCGCGCTGGCCTCCAACCTGGAGGAGCTGAAGTCGGGCCGGGGGTACTGGGACTCGGCGGTGTTCGACGCGTTCGCGTTCGAGCTGTTCGACCCGGCGGGGAAGATTGCGCGGGAGACGATTCGCGGGTTGGACCTGCGGCTGTCGTCGCCGGCGGGCGCGGGCTGGTCTCGCAACGATGACCGCTATGACCACACGGGCGGCGCGGACATGAGCCCGTGGGGCAGCGAGTACGACAGCGCGGAGTGGGTCATCGTCAGCCTGCGGGGCGCGATGGCGCACCGGATGGCGGGCAACCCGGAGCGCGCGGAGCGGGTGATGAAGTGGGTGACGGACCAGTCGCTGAAGAACTACCTGGCGGTGTCGGAGACGTACGACGAGCTGAACGGCACCTACAAGTTCAACGTGCCGATGGTGGGCTTCGGCGCCGGGGCGTATGCGCTCGCGCTGGCGCATCGCGCGGACGGCACGGCGGACCCGGCGTGCGGCGCGTACCTGGATGAGAGCACGTTGTCCAAGCCGCCGGATGCGGGACCGGGTACGCCGGACGCGGGGACGGGTGAGCCGGATGCCGGTCCTTTTGTGCCGGATGCGGGGAACCCGGAGACGCCGCTCGTCAGTGGCGGCGGGTGCAGTGCCTCGGGCCCTGGCGCGATGGCGGTGTGGTTGATGCTGGGGCTCGCGGGGCTCACCGCGCTGACGCGGCGTCGCCGGGCCTGACACGCGGGCCTCGACTCAGAAGGCCCGGCGCATCATGAGGCAGGCACCGAGCCGCGGACGCTCGGTGCCTCACTCCAGACTCCCGAATGGAGACGGTCCATTCGGCGCGTGGGCCCGCTGACTCCTCACCATGCGATGTGTGAGAAGTGGGCGAGCATCTCCGCCACCCCTCTGACGTAGACCGCGCGGGCTTCAGCGCCGGCTGTCGCTCCGGGCCTGGGTGCGACGATTGCGAGAGGTGGTGTGCGCGGTGCGACGGACGGCGCCAAAGCGCCGCTGCTTGCGCGCACCCCCTTTGGCGCGCTGGGCCCTCGTCGCGCGCACGGACGCGGTGGCGGTGCGGCCAGCGGTGCGCGCGCGGCGCACGGGCTTGCGCCCCCCAACGACTCGCGTGGCCCGACGGACCGACGTCGTCTTGCGAGTCGCCCTCCGCGCGGTGCCCATCTTGCGCATGGTGCGGGTGCGCTTGGCCTCCATCGCCTCACGGCGCTCCATCATGGCCAGGCGCTTCTCGAAGCGCATCATGGCCTGACGGAAGTACGTGGCCTTGCGCATGGTGTTGGCATTGCCCATGGCGCGGCGGGAGCGGGTCGGCTGCCGCCGGCCCATGGCCTCACGCTGCTGACGGCGCGCCTGGTCCTCGTACTTGGTCATCAGTCGCCGCGCGCGTTGGATGCGACCGCG
The DNA here is from genome assembly GCF_013372595.1 of Myxococcus sp. AM011. Taxonomy (NCBI): domain Bacteria; kingdom Pseudomonadati; phylum Myxococcota; class Myxococcia; order Myxococcales; family Myxococcaceae; genus Myxococcus; species Myxococcus sp. AM011. Next base: position 10,596 of record NZ_JABXEM010000205.1, on the reverse strand, counting down.
CAGCTCGCGGGTGGACAGCTCGGTGACGTTGCGGGGCGCGCTGGACAACACGAGCCGGGCTTCGGTCTCCGACAACAGGGACATCTTCTTCGAGGGAATCGTACGCAAGGGCCTGCTCCTTCAAGGCAGTGTGGCTTTCCTCGCGGAACGTCAGCACGTGTCCCCCACGCGGCAACCTGCTCTCCAGGGCGATTGGGACGCGCGCGCTATTCGAAGACAGACAACTCGGAGAGCGCGTAGATGAAGAGGGCGGAACTCCCGTCCTCCGACTTCACCTGCAATCGCACCAGGCGAGCGGGCGCGTCCCCCGAGAGCGGCACGTCGAGGAAGCGCGCCTTGCGCAACACATCCAACGGTCCGTCTCCGTAGGGACTGTCCGCCTCCGTCGATTCAATCGCGGTGAAGAACACGGGCCCGTGGGGGTCTTCCGGGTCGAAGTTCCGATAGGGAACCTCCGCGAGCGTCGACCAGTCGGCACCATCCAGGCTGCCCTCCACGCGGATGTTCATGACGGGCGCGTAGCCCTCCAGCACCTGCAAATCGCGGATGACCGCGCGCCGGGGACGGATGGGGGTCTCCCATTCGAGTGTCACGTCGCTCACGCCGGTGTTGTCGTGTTCAGGGGACGTCCGCACGAGGAGGAGCGAGCCATCCGTATACGGACACGGCGCTCCGGTGGGAGACGGCCCGCAGGAGGTGCCACGGCTGACGGGGCGCAGCGTCCCGGTGGGAACGGGCAGGCGAGGGCCCCGCCACTCCACGCGGTACGACACGTTGCTGCTGTTCGCGGCGAGCGGATAGAAGTTCCACGAGCCCAGCGTCACCGCGCGCACCTGGGCCTCCACGCCCGGGAAGTCCTCCAGGAGATACGGATGGGGCCTCCAGGGCGACGCGGGGTCATGCGCCTCCCACACGCGGCCGCCGGGTCCATGGAGCTGCACCACCGGGTGCGGAGTGAGGGGCTCGATGTATTTCGGGCCACTGTCTGGGTAATAGATTTCCGGGAGCTTCGCGGAGGGTGGCAGCGGCGGCGGAGGCGGCGCGGCGTCGAAGGACAGCTCGGGGCCCTCCGCGCCCTGGGTCAGCGCGAGGTGGGGCGCCCAGGGTCGCAGCGTGGGGAGCTCCGCGTCGTCGTAGAAGACGAACGAGCTGAAGACGCCATGGCCGTCCTCCAGCGGCGCGGTGACGCGGAAGCGATACTGGACGAAGTCGGAGGAGCGCTCGTCGATGGCGTCGCCGTAGAGGACCTCCAGCGTGAAGTCCCCTCCGCGTCCGCTGCGGCTCTCCAGGTAGGGCTCGAAAGGACCCTCCGCGGCCGGGTCGACGTTGCCCGCGCGCAGGTGCACCTTGCGCTCCAGCGTCAGCGGCGTGTCGACGCTCGGCGAGCCGTCCAGGTGCTTCAGCCGGCCATGGACGAAGATGGGGTCCTCGGGTCTGCGCTCGCAGCCCGTCGAGAGGAGCGCGAGCAGGGCGAGGGGGCGGAGCAGGTGGCGCATGTCAGTAGGTCCCCTTCACGCCGAGGAGCGGGAGGATGATGGGCAGGCTCATGGGCTTGCGCTCCGCGTTGCCTTGCCGGTCAAAGCCATACTCATAGGCAATCACTTCCTGCCGGGCGGAGACGTTGAGGATGTCCAGGTAGGCGTCGAGCGTGAAGTCCTCCATCGCCCACGACTTCGCGACGCGCAGGTCCACGCGGAAGAACGCGTCCAGTTGCTCGGCCATGTCCCGGTCCTGTCGCACCCATTCCTGGCGTCCCTCCGGCGTCGTCACCAGGCGCTGGGTGAGGGTGGTGATTTCGCCGGACTCGGGGCGGCCGGTGTTGAAGTGCACCACGGTGCCCACCGTCCAGTTGTTTCCGAACTTGTAGCTGAGCGCGGCGTTGATGACGTGGGCCTGCTCGAAGGCGAAGGGCAGCGTGCCTTCCTCCGTGCTCACCACGCGGTCCTCGTCGCTGTAGCGGTCGAAGCGCACGCGGCGCTTGCTCTGGAGGAAGCTGTAGGAGACCCAGCCGAACCAGTCGCGGCCCAGCGGGTGTCGGGCCATCAGCTCGAAGCCATACGCGTAGCCGCTCGCGGAAGGGTCCGGGGCGGCGAGTCCCCGGCGGCGGCGGTTCTCCACCACCTGCTGGAGGTCCAGCTCCACCGCGCGAGTGAGCGGGTTGTAGAAGGCGTCGCCGCTCAGCTCCAGGCCCTCCAGGGCCTTCCACTCCGCGCCCACGTCGAACTGGAGGCCCTCCTGGAGTCCGTAGCGGAGGCTGGCGGTGTCCACGGCGGGCAGGTGCACCAGCACGGTGGGCGACTGGTGGAAGACGCCCGCGCCGCCCTTGAGCACGAGCGTGTCGTGGAGTTGGTGGCGGACGGTGAGCCGAGGCTCCACCACCGTGTGGTTGATGCCCGGAGACAGGTGGTAGTTGTCCACGCGCACGCCCGGCTGGAGCACCCACTTCTCGGTGGGCGCCCAGGTCACCGCCGCGTAGGCGCCGGAGAAGGTCGCCAGCGAGGAGGGGCTCTTGATGGGGTCCGTCGGGTCCTCGGGCGTGGTGCCCGGAGGGATGCCGGTGCCGGTGATGTCGGTGGCGGCGCGCCGGTGCTCCACGTCGCCGCCCACGGCCAGCTCCAGCGTCTCGTCGAGGCGGCGCTTCCAGCCGGCCCGCATCGCGAAGGTCGTCTGGCGCAGCGCGTACTCGCCCACGTCGCGGATGTTCATGGCGCCGCTCGGCAGGAGCTCCGACTCTTGCCCGGTGAGGCCGAGCGCGTCCGAGCCCACCGTGAAGCCCAGCTCCGCCTCACCGCCCGCGAGCGGATGAGTGCCGCGCAGGTCCACCCGATGGAAGCGGGACACGATGGCGCCTCCGCCGGAGCCGGCGTAGTCCGTGGCCGGGGTGGAGCCCACGTCGTCCGAGCTGCCCAGGGCGAACAGGCGCACGCGGCCCTCGCCCACCTTCTGTTCGATGCGTGCCTGATAGTCCCAGAAGTTGGCGTGCACCCCCTCCGCATCGGCGTCGCCGAGCAGCTTGGAGCCGAGGGAGATGAGCAGCGCGGAATAGCTGATGCGGCCCGCGACGCTGACGGAGGTGCCGGTGCTCTCGAAGGGGTACTCGATGAAGCCGCCGCTGTTGAGCAGGTCCGCGTAGGCGGTGACGTGCAGCCGGTCCTCGCGCGGTCGGCTCAGCCGTCCCTCCACCGCGCCACCCAGGAGCCGTCCGTACTGCACCGGCGGCGAGCCCGGGAAGAAGTCCACGGTGTCGATGAAGTCCGGGTGAATCACCGCGGGCCCGAGCATCAGGTGGTACAGCATGGGGATGCGCACGCCGTCGAGGAAGAAGCCGGTGGCGGCGGGCTGGCTGCCGCGCACCACCGGATAGCTGATGCCCGAGGCGAGGCTTCCCACGCCCGGCAGCAGCATGACGACGCGGAACGGGTCGCCCAGCGTGCCGGGCACCTCGCGGAGCTCCTGCTCGTGCAGGGTGATGCGTGTCACCTCCGTGCGAGGCCGGTCATCGCGCACCACCGTCTCGTAGGGATTCACGCGGCCGGGCTGGAGCCGGTAGATGACCTGGAGCGACTGGCCTTCGGAGAGCGTCTCCTCGAAGGTGCTCGGCTGGTGTCCTGGCGCGCGTGCCTCCACGCGGTGGGTGCCGGGGCGCAGCTCCAGGGCGAAGCGACCTTGCGCATCCACGGTGCCGGAGGGCTCGGTGGCGCCGTCGACGAAAAGGGTGGCGTCGGCGAGGGGCCGGCGCGTGCCTCGCGCGCGCACCTCGCCGGTGAGGCGCGCGGTGGCGACGGGGACGGGCGCGGCGGGCGGCTCGAAGCGGTAGATGAACGGCAGGCGCACCGACACGGGCACGCCGGCGAGTGTCGCGGGGGTGAAGCGCAGGCCGGGTGCCGCCTGGAGCGCGGCCTCGGTGAGGCGGGGCTCGCCGGGGGCGGTGATGACCTTCACCTCGGCCACGGCGCCCTGTTCGTCCACCCGCAACTCCAACGTCACCTCCCCGGGCGTGCCCTCCAGGCCCGAGGGCCACGCCGCGGGTGAGTCCGCCACCAGCGTGGGAGGCACCAACGTGGCTTCGCCTCCGTCGGTGGCGAGTCCCAGCCGGGTGGCGTCCTCGGCGGACACGGTGGTGCCGCCGTCGGTGGATTGGAGCTCGACTTCGAGGGTGCGGGACTCGGCGGTGGGGACGGGCAGGCCCTGTGCCGGTGCGAGGAAGGGCACTGCCACCAGGATGAGCAGTGGCAGGAGGGAGCTGCGCTCAAAACGCATGGGAATCCTTCAACACCGGAGGCGCGGAGAACTGTCACCCGGCCGGTGCGCTCTCATGCGGGGGGCAGCCTCACCTACTCCGCGCGCGGATGTCTATGCGAAAGGTCCAAGAGAGGCGTGCACACGAAGACGGTGGTCTGCCCGTTTGTCCCTCCCGCGTGTGTGGCTCCTCACGAAGCACGCGGACGGCCGGGCCGCGTGGGTGGAGGCCCCTGGAGGGCACCGCTACGTTGAGTCGACGGTGTCTTGGGGAAAGGAGCCGCGGGGCCATGCGCACGGTGAAGGATGAGCTGCTCTTCCGAGCGGTGGAGCACACCTTGTCGGGTCAGCCCATCGAGGCGGCGCGCGAGCTGGCGTCGCTGGAGACGCTGCTGGACGTGGACTCGGTGCCGGAGGACCTGGACTACCTGCTCTTCGCCACGGCGGTGTCGCATCGCCTGGACGGCGACGGAGGCGCGCCGCGCAACCCCTATCTGCATCCACATCCCGAGCAGGGGGCGCGACAGATTGATTTGTTCCGGCTGTTGATGACGCACATGCCGCTGGCCTCCGCGGCGGATGCGCTGGCGAACGCGGTGTTGGTGGAGCTGTTGGGGAAGCGGGACGAGGCCACGCTGGTGGATGTGGGAATCGGCCAGGGGCGGCAGGAGGGCCGGTTGTTGAAGACGTTGTCCGAGCGCGGGGCGCTGCCGCGCAGGTTGACGCTGGTGGGCGTGGACCCGAGCGGCGCGAGCCTCGCGCAGGCGGAGGAGTCCACGGCGCGGGTGGCGCGCGAGGTGGGCGCGGTGGTGCGCTTCGTGGGCGTGGAGGCGCCTGTGGAGAACTTGTCTGAGTCGACGTGGTCGGTGTTGCGAGGGTTGCCGGGGCCGAGGGTGGTGAACGCGGCCTTCGCGCTGCACCATGTGGCGGAGGAGCCGGGGAGCGTGGGCGCGGCGCGGGACGGTGTCTTGCGAAACCTGTGCGAGCTGGACCCGTCAGGAATGGTGATGTGTGAGCCGAACACGGACCACTTCCGCGCGCCGCCGCTGGAGCGCTTCCTGAATGCGTGGAAGCACTTCACGCAGGTCTTCCATCTGTTGGACGCGCTGGAGGTTCCTCGCGAGGAGCGCGCCGCAATCAAACGCTTCTTCGGGAGGGAGGTGGAGGACGTGGTGGGGACGGTGGACGAGTCGGCGCGGTGCGAGCGACACGAGCTCGCGGCGACGTGGATGGCGAGGCTGAAGCGCGCGGGCTTCGTGCCGCTGGAGTTGTTGGAGCAGGTCCGGCCTGAGGGCGTGCACCCGGTGCTGGAGCTGCGGCGCGAGCCGGGGCTCGTGGGGGTGAGCTGGAGGGACGAGGTGCTGGTGGCGGTGCTGGGCGTGCGGCCGGAGGGTGCGCGCGCGTGAAGTCTCGTCCGTGCGAGGATGGAGCGCCCTGGACTTGCTGGAGGCGCACGGGTGCCGGACGAGGGACGCGGTGAGGACGTGGCCAGGCAGGTGCTGGAGCGCTGCCGAAGCGCGGGAGTCCGGCTGGTGCTGGCGGAGGCGTGCGCGGGCGGACTGATTTGCGCGCGGCTGACGGACATCCCGGGTGCGTCCGCGGTGGTGGAGCGAGGCTTCGTGCCGTACTCGCATGAGTCGAAGGTGGAGCAGTTGGGGGTGTCCCTGGCGTTGCTCCAGGCGCACGGCTCGGTGAGCGCGGAGGCGGCGGAGGCGCTGGCGCGAGGGGCGCTCGAGCATTCTCGCGCGGACTGGGCGGTGGCGGAGACGGGAATCGCCGGGCCGACGGGGGGCACGCCGCAGAAGCCGGTGGGGCTCGTGTACATCGCGGTGCTGCGCAGGGACGGCGCGGCCGCGGTGGAGCGGCACGTATTCTCGGGGAACCGGAGTGAGGTGCGAGGCGCGGTGGTGGAGCGCGCGTTGGCGTTGTTGCTCGCGCGGTTGAACGTCGAATCTTGAACTGGACGTTCACCCCGCACTCCCGGGTGCCTGGGAACCCGCCGGGGTGACCCCTACGCTGTGGAACGTCGGAGCGAAGTGCCTCCGTGTGTCCATGTGGCGAAGGAGCGCCCGGTGTTCCGAATCGGGGTGGAGGTCGAGGAGTCCATCGTGGAGTTCGTCCTGGAGGGCTACATCCGGGTCGAGGAGATGGAGGTCTTCGTGGGGGAGCTGACGCGGGCGACGGACTCGCTGGCGGGGCGCGACATCAAAATCCTGGCGGACCTGAGGCGCTTCCGCCCCGCGTCACCGGAAGCGACGAACATGATTCGCCGGGTGCAGGAGTACGGCCTGCGCTCGGGTGTGGTGCGCGTGGCGGAGCTGGTGGAGAGCGAGATTGTCGCGCTCCAGCTCAACCGGGTGGCGGAGAACAGCCACACGGACAAGATTCTGCGCCGCTTCTGGGAAGACGCTCCCGCGCGTCGCTGGCTGATTCATGGTGACGCGGAGCATGGGGCGGCGTAGCGCCCGTGAGGGCACGGCGTGCGTGGCCGTTTCAGCCCCGAAGGCCTTCCGCGAAGGGCCGACTGAAGCTGGACGCGGGGGCCGCGCGGGCACTCTTCCAGGCGAGCACTTGTTGCTCCACGGGCGCGCGCGTCGGGACCTGATGCACCCCCCGGCTGCGCAGCTCCAGCTCCAGCGCCAGGGCATGGCGCCGACGGAGGGGCGCGGTGAGCAGTGCATCAAGGAGTCCCTGTGGAGAGAAGGGCTTGCCCGTGAGGTAGCGCTGCTTCGGGTCCAGGCGAGGCCGTGTCTCCTTCCACCAGGCCGCGACCTGTTCGGCCATGGGCCGAGGCAGGTCGTCCTCGGGCTTGGGAGAGAGGTCTCGTTCGAGGTCTTCCTCCAAGGGCGTCAGTGCCTCGTCCGCCGCATCCTCTTTCACGGCGGCGAAGTCCCCCGCGATGACCAGACCGGTGATGGCACTGAAGGCCTCCGCGGCGAGTGCCGCCACGGGTTTGAGGCGCATCAGCTCCAGGCAGGCGTCCGCGGCCTGGATGCGCCCGGAGAAGCCGAGAGCCCACAGCACATCGGGCCGAAGCTTCTCGTGGGAAAGCAGACCCACCAGCTTGGTCGCGGCCCGCTCGTCCCCGCTCAGCCCGAGCAGGAGCAGGGGGAGTCGATTGCCGGTCGAGGTGGAGTTCAGCGAGGACTGGCAGGTGGCCCATGCGCCCGCGTGTCCGTTCATCAGTCCCACGGTCAGCGCGGCATCACGGAGGACAGGCTCATCCGAACCGAGGGCCCGCTGAATCACGGCGGGCTCCACGGGGAGCCGCGCACGGCCCAGGGCGCGCAGGGTGGCGGCGACCACATGAGGCTCGGGGCGGAACAGGAGCGGAGCGCACAGCGCCGAGGTGGCATGTCCATGGGTTCCCAGGACATCGATGACCGAGGCCCACAGCTCGGGAGCCGCATCTTCCTTCTTCAGCAGGGACGCGAACTCCCGAGGGAGGCATGCGGTGGGCGCCAGCTCGAACGCCCGTTGGAAGGAGCCCAGTGCCTCGGGCTCCGCGGTGTGGAGCGCGGTGAGCAACGCGGAGGGGCCGGGAGGTGACTCCGCGCGAAGCAGGGCGAGTGCCCCGGCGAGAATGCGCTCCGGCTCCTCCGAGAGTGCTGGGATGAGCAGTCGATGGGCCACGAGCTCACCGCCCAACACCAAGGCATCGATATGGGCCGCACACGACTCCTCGAGTTCGGCCAACTCCGCGAGCGAGAAGTCAGGAGCGTCGAGCGCCTTCTCCCACTGGTTCCACCGGAAGGCGGCCTCGCCGAGATGCTCTTCGTAGAGGTCCCACCGCAAGGGCTTCAAAAGGGATGAGGACCTCATGAGCGATGGGACTCCGTCTCCATCCAGGCTGACGTAGGCGGTGGAGACATCCCCAGGGGCAGACGTGCCAAGGAAGGAATGGTGACGTATTCGCGCCGCGTCTCCATGCCCTGCATTTCCGCCAGCCGCAGCACTGCCAGCCCATTCATGAACAAGGCACCCTCGGTCTTTCGGAGTTCGTCGTTGGGCCCGGAGTCCCGCGTCAACCGGGAGAACTTCAACAAGCGCGCGTCGATGGTGGCCTGGAGTGCTTCGTCAAACGCACTGGCCTCATGGGCGAGCAGCGCTCGGCACATCTCGAGATAGGTGTCGGAGCCCCCTTCCAGGACGACGTCCCAGCGCTTCAGGATGGCGGAGAGGTCCGGGGCGCCCACACCCTTCAGCTTCAAGCAGTACTGCTGAAGGAAGTGATACAGCAGGAAGTCGTCCTCGTATTCGAGGGCGGGCTCATGCTTTCGCGCGGCGAGCTGCGCCAAGGAGACCGCCAGGTCGAGCTGGCCCCCGGCCAGGGCATCGGTGAAAGGGAACTCCCGGGTCGCGCAGAGGAAGCGAGGGTCGGCACCGTGGCCATTGGCGACGAGACGGAGGAGATGATGCCGTGCGTGCGCGGAATGGCAGAGATGATGGAAGAAGGCGTGAGGCCGCGCATCCACCAGCAGCGCACAGAAAGCGAGTCGGCGGTGGCACATGGCGGCGACGACATAGGACTGCCCGGACTGCTCCATCGCGTCGCGACGCTGGATGCTACGGACGGTCTCCTCGAGTCCAAAGCGAGAGGCGTCTCGGAGGGTCTCCAGCGTTGTCGAAGCGGGCATGACTCAAGGTCTCAGTAGATGGCGCATTTTTCGCCCATCTCGATGTAGCGGACGCCAGAGAGGTTCTCGGCGCTCAGTCGGGCACGCAGCGTCTCTCGAATGAGGAGGGCGGGCGGCATGGGCTTGAGCCTGAAGAGGTTGGCCTCCGCCGGAATCCGGTCCTCGAGCACTTGAAGGCGGAAGAGCCCCGAGAGTCGCTCGGGGTCCGGGTCCAACTGCTGGACCTCGCTGTGCTCCTTGTCGATGCAGTCCACATGGTCGAGCACGTTGGCGATGAAGTAGTCCTTCGCGGCGATGCGACCCTTGTGATTGGCGATGGAGACGGGCAAGAACTCGATTCGGGCTCCAGAGAGCTGCTCGAGAATCATCTTGAGCCTCATGGAGACGATGGCGATCCGCTCGGTATTGCTGACGAGGTCAGGTACCACCAGCCCCTTGTGCCCTTTGTCCATGGGAAGCACGACGTCGGCTGGATAGCGATGCTCCATGGGGAGCCCCGCGGCGATGCGCCACACCTTCGAATCGAGTGACTCCGGGACTTCGTCGATGAGGCAATGCCCAGGGTCGTTGCTGGTGGCAAGGATGGAGAAGGAAGGCATGCGCTGGACCTACCGGGTGGCGAGGATGTTCGCCAGTTCGTCCCCGCGCCCGCGACCACTGGTCCCTGCATCAAGGGAAACGGCGGCGTGTTCTGAGTCTGGGGCGAACGGTCCTCCCCAGGGAGCACCCAGGCTGGACCCTGGGCGCTGTCTAGTTGATCTCCACCGAACCACCCTTGATGCGGTGGGTGCCGGTGGCTCGCGATTCGAGATAGGTCCCTTTGATGATGACCTTGCCATTGCGGCGCAGGGTGATGCTGGCCTCTCCGCACTTGAGGACCACTTCATCCTGTCCCTCGATGACCACGCGCTTGCCGTCGACGTGGGCCTCGGTGGGCGCGATCGACGCCTCCGGAGGTTGCTCCAGCAAGGCATCCAGCAGCGGTGTCGGACTGGGCTCGTGGATGAGTCCCATGATGAAAGGCAGCGCTGGGTCCCCGTTCTCGAACAGGAGGACCGCTTTCTGTCGCCGGGCCACGGCCTCTTGAAGCCCGCGAGGCTCCAGGGCGACAGCCAGCCGCGCGGGCACGGGTCCCTGGGTGTTGCCGGCGAAGTCCACGAGCGGCGCCCCCGAGGCATCGAGCCCCATGAGCTGACCCGAGCGGCTCCCCAGAATGGGCTCCTGCGCCTGGAGCGGTGGGACAGACTTGCTGGTTGCTTGAGAGCTCATGAACGAGGACCTGGTGAAGGCGGTGAGCGGCGTGGGGGAAACACATTCATCCGACAGGTGAGTCCCCTTCTGTGCGGACGCTTCGGCTCGGCGCCTCAGACATCATGGTCGCAGACCAGACACTTGGGCTTGGCCTCCGCCCCCGCCATGGCCACGACGGGACCCTGGAGGAGAGGAACCGGAGGGGTGTTCTTGTCGTTGTGGAGCATCAGGTCGAGGGCTCGCGCCACGTTCTTCCCCTCGAACTTCACGTCGAAGGAGAAGTTGACGAACTCCGCCTTGCCCTTCGTCTTGTTGGAGGCCACGCCGCCTCCCGCAGTGCCTGCTTCATCGCCGGTGCTCAGCTTGAAGTTGGAGTCCTTCACGCATACTGGATTGCCCGCGACAGAGACCTTCTTGGTTCCCTTGTCGGTATCAGAGGATTGCGCGACGTTGGGGTAGGGGAGGGGGA
>NZ_JABXEM010000204.1:0-21875 GCF_013372595.1 Myxococcus sp. AM011 | reverse complement strand
GATCTCCAAATGACTTGAAGTACACCCGCTCACTGCCCTGCACCTGGAGGTAGCGGCGCAGGCGCCGACGGGTGCTCACCGTATCGAAGCTGACGGCGGAGATGCGGACGCGCTCGCGCACCTCGACGGCCTCCTTGTCCAGGGGGAGGAGTCGCACCGTGTACGAGGGGACGTAGACGAAGCGGGCGATGTCGCCCTTGCCGTCTCGCAGCACCTCCCAGTACGCGTTGCCCGTCACCTCCACGTCGTGCCGGGTGCGTCGGCGCAGCTCGACGAAGCTTCCGTCGAAGCAACAGAAGTCGAAGAAGGACTCCAGGCGGGCCTTCTCCACCCGGGCCTGCTGACGCACCTCCTCCGCGTGAGCAGCGACTTCCTCAGCCGTGGGGCGCAGGGGCGTCCCCGCAGGCAGCGTTCCCGCATCATGGGCGGCGGCGCGCTCCAGGGCCATGGCGTCGGCCACCTTCTCCCGGGCCCCGTCGGCGTCGAAGTCGATGGCGGGCTCGAAGCGGTACCCGAAGCCGTCGATGTTCGTCGCGTACGCGTCGACGTTCTGGCGAAGGGAGTTGGAGTGCTCGACGAGGAGGCAGAGGGCCTCCGGCTCATATGGGGGCTGGAGGGCGCCGGCCTCGCTGAAGGCCAAGGCGTCCTCTCCACCGGGGCGGCTGGCGGGCTCGTCGACACGGGCGCCCACCACCACCGCCTTCAGGATGGACTGGAGGCGCTCCTCGGCCTGGTGGACTTCCGCAGGCACCGTCACGGACGGGCCTCCACGTAAGCCAGGAGGCCCGTGGGGGTGTGAGAGACGGCGCGCACGCGCTGGCCACGGGCCGCCAGCTCGGCGTGGAGCGCCTCCAGGAGTCCGTCGTGGGTGGAGGCCTCGACGGTGAACTCCGGCCCGGGGTGTGGCGCGCCCGAGGGAGAGGAGAGGACGAAGACTCTGACGACGCTCTGCACACGGGCCTCCCGGACCAAGTGGAGGCAAGGCGCGCGGTGGGAGGGGCGCCCTCGATGTGCGAGGGCGTTGGGGGCCGCGCGCCTCACCTCCAACGAGGACAAAGGCCTCGGGCCCAATTTCGGGGACATCGGGAGCGCGCTTTTTCGCTCAGGACCTGCGCCTCAATGAGTTGCCTTTGTCGGAGGACAGAGCGCTATTGGCGACACCTGCGGCTGACGCGGGAGCCCGCGCGCGAGCCGAAGCGCATGCGTGAAGGCGCCTCCCGCTGCCGCGAGTGACAGAGACGATTGGGAGGGCTGCTGATGAATGCAAACCCGGAGTGTTTGATGCGAGAAGAGGACGCACGCGGCATCGCGCCCGCCGGTGACGTTGCCGCCACGACGGACGACGTGACGACGTGCCCATGCCCATGCCCGTGCTCCGAGCGGGAGGACGAGGCACACCATTCGAGCGACTACCTCGTGACGGCCGAGGAGTACCCCAAGCACCCTGCTGCCCGGGCCGGCTACGTGGGGTGGGTGTTCTGCGTCCACTGCGGCGCGTGGCGCGCCGACGACGATGACGCGCCCGACGCGGACTGGGTGCCCTGACGCGCGCTGCGCCCGCGTGAAGAGTGGGCCGCACGAACCCCGCTCCTCATGGCAGGACCGGCTCTGTCTCTTCGTCCATGGCGAACACGTTGGAGCCCCTCTTCAACGTGGAGGAGACACCATGGACACCTACCGTGTCGCGAAACTGCCCGCGCGCCTGCGCGGCTTCGCGCTGCCGGACACGAGCACGCAGCCCGGAGGCTACGTCGAAGCGGGCGACTACCTCGTGCTCGAGGAGAAGGCTCGCCACCCCACGCCCGACACCGACTACGTCCGGTTGCTGGTGCCGCAGTTGCGCGGGCTGGACACCTGGGTGTGCACGCGCTGGCGCACCCAGCGCTACGCGACGCTTGTCTCCCAGGAGCGCTCGCCCGCCATGGCCCGGCTGTCGTTCGACAGCGAGCCGCTGGCCGTCTGGGAGGAGCGGCTCATCGCGCTCCTGGGCGCGTTCCCCGACTACAGGTACGACGTGAATCGGGCGTACTACCCATGGGCACTCCCGGGCGTCCGTGTCCCGTTGGCACCGCCCCGGCTGAACAACTGCTGCACTTTCGCCGAGGCCTTGCTGGTGAAGGCATTCTCCGAGGCGCACGGCGCGGCCTTCTCGTGGGACATGCGCCGCCACCGGCAGATGATGATCGCCTCCACCCAGGACTACTTCTCCCCGGTGACGGCAGCCGTCGAGTCCGGCATGGCCCTGCTGGCGCCGTCGGCGGATGTGCCACCCCACCCCTGGACACTCATCCAGGGGTGGCGCAGCCAGTGGGGCTCGGGGCACACCTTCCTCGTCGCGGACTTCCACCCGGAGACGGACAAGGTGCTGGTGCTGGAGTCCAACGCTGGCTTCGGGCTCGACGGCGTTGGCTACCGTGGCCTCGGCAACCTGCGCGACGTCGGCCTCCAGCCGCCTGCGGACTGGTGGACGCGGAGCGAGGTGTGGACGTGGCGCCGCATCTGCTCGACGTACCCCTTCCGCCGACAGGCGTGGTTGCGGGTAAAGGGGGCAGTCATGTGAAACGGTGAACCATGCCCACCGTCGATTGTCCTCTCTCCCTCTCAGTGTCGCAGAATAGGGCCAGTGTTCGTGGCCAGGGATTGATGGCGCGTGGTTTGCCTTGTGTGTCTTGGGCGCGCGTCACTTTGTTGGGATTTCATTGATAAGGATTCTCCAGCGGCGTTCAAGGTCGCGTAGGTGGTCGGCCTTGAAAAACACTGGCGCATCCAAAAGCAGCTCATCGGTAAACCGCTTGACCCGTGGCTCGATTCGTCGACGCTGCGGGGGGATGGTCTTGTAGTATTCTATGACCCCGCGAATGCCTGTGTCGTAGACTTGGATGTCTCGGCGCTTCCAGTTTGATATGATTTGAATGGCTTGTTGAATGGCGCCGATTGCTTCGGAAAGATAACGTTCGCCATGAGATGTTCCTGCGTGCGTCCTTGCTAGGCGGTACCGGACTTGTGCAAGCGTTGTAAGGGTTACAGGGTGCGTCTCGACCCCGACTGCGTGCTCTGCGTATCTAAGAGAGGTCGTGGGGTCTGTTTCTAGTTTGAGGTGGGCGAGTTGGTTCCAATACCGGCTATTCCATTGCCAGTCGGGCTTGATACGTGAATATAGAAGCTCTGACTTGTCGCCTAGGAGTGGTTCGACTGTGGAGTCAAAGTCGAGCAAGCGAGCTGCGAGCCGGGCCTCAGGGCTTCCTCGGACGAATGTCTTAGTGTTGACATAATGTCCCAGTGCTCGCGATAGGCTTACGAAGGCGTCGAACCTTTCGTCTGGAGAGATGAGTCTGATTAGGTGCTCGGCAATGATTTCGTGTCGAGTTTCACAGTATTCTCCTAGAGGTGGAATTGTTCTGACGAGTCCATGGAGTTCCTGTGCAAGGATCTTTTTTAGACGGGGGAAATCCAGGCCTGATGCTCGGTGCAGTACTGCGGTTTTGAGCGGATATCCACAGGAGTGGGCCAGCGAAAGGAGACTGTAGACGCGTTTGGTGTCGACAGGCAGTTCGTTGAGTTCCTGCTTTATGAATTCATTGAGGTGCGGAGCAGATGAGTTGAGAAGGATTACGCTCGTAAAAAGGTCTTTGTCGGTGATGATTTTGGCGAGAACATTGTCGGGTTGGCGCGCCTTGAGAGACAGTAAGCCTTCATCCCTCATTTTTCGGACAAGAGTCGTTGCTTCGCCCTTGTTGAGTTTGTTTAGCGAATGATCTGTTATTTTGAGTGTAGAGATTGTGTCCGAAATCTTCTTGAGGCGAGTGGTGCGTTCTGTGAGCAGCGCAAAGAACGGCACCTTTCGCTCTTGCAGGGTTGTGAGCAGTTCTCCGATTTGATTGCCGTGCTCCCCTGCCCTGTCGATGATGATGACAGGCTTCCCTCGAATAGAGCTGAAAACCTCTGTTGCAGTGTGAGTAAGTATGCGCTCAATTGCATTGTAGAAGAAGACAGGGAAGCCAGAGCGGGCCGCTTCGAGGCCGACCCTCATGGCTAGGGAAGTCTTGCCTTCGCCCGGTACGCTTGAGATTAGTTGAATTTCAGAAGTGGGGTCCGAATTCTGAGCCCAAGCTGAAATTTCGTCGACGATACTGGTTACTTTGCTGCGGATTACATCATCCCCGCGGAGCAACTGCGTCCAGTTTGGTTCTGTCCCTGTAAGCAGGTGGGGCTCCATGGTGTCATGGAGGGGTTTGGGAAGTTCTGCTGGATTGACATATAGCCACTGTCGAAAGAACAGTCGCTGGTCTGTTTCGGTAGGCTTAGATTTGAAGACCTCGGATGAGGTCGCGGCCGGCAGTATGAGTTCGAGTGGAGATGGAAATGGGGCCGCTATGTGATACAAGTTCTCAAAGAAGTCGCCAGCATAGGACTCAATGGGAACCAACCCGAAGCGCGTGCAAAGGGCCGCCTTTACCGGATCCATCCGGTCGGTGACAAAAAGGGAGGGGGCAACTTGCTGGTCGCCAACTAGAAGTCCTGTGCGTCGTGCTAGGTAATATTCAAGGTCGATTTCGTTTAGGCTGCAGCCAACTATGATGAAGGGCGTGTTCAGAAGTTGGTCCGCTGCGATCTTGAACCAACTGCTGTCAAGTGCTGCGGCTTGGCCATATGTTTGGGTTGAGAAGACGTAGCCGTGATCGGGATGCTCTACTGAGCCGTGGAGGTGGACTATGTTTAAATCTTTGATGTCTGAGTGCTCGATGAATGCGTGTCTGAAAGTGAGTGCTTGTGGTGTTTGTTGGGCTGATGGGTCTTTGTAGACGATGGAGAGGATGTCGTCGATATTGAAGGAGTAGATCGTTCGCCAGATGATATGCGCGACGTGTTTTAGCTTGTTGTCGGGAATGCAGTGACGGAATCGCTCTTGGAAGTGCCTGTTGAGATCTGATTCAGGAATGCTGCTTGCTAGTGCTGTGAGTGGGTATCCGGTAGGAAGAGAGAACGCGGTTGCGATCTCGTTGGCAAGGGCATTTCCGATTGGCAATGGGCGGCCATCTTTGGATGCCGATGAGGCTGAGAAGCCTGCCCCGAGCAAGAGGGCGTATCTTCCTCTTCGAATTGCGGATATGACTTGGTTCTTAATGGCGGCGGGGAGGATTGAGGTTCCGCTCATGGGGTGGTGTTCTCAGCTTGTGAACGAGGGGCTGTTTTGGCTTCCCCGTTTCTGTTGATGGATGCTCATCTTGGGGGTCGGACGGAGCGTAGCTTATGGAGGGAAGTGCCGTCACCGTGGTTGGGGCGTCGGCGGATGAAGTTATGGCCCGCTCAGAAATTACCTGGCCAGGAGAGGCGTCTCCACGCCCGGAAAGATGTTGTCCGGGTCTGCTGATCATGTGATGCGCAGCGGGCGGCGGTCCCTCTATTCGTGAGGCATGGAAGGCTGGCATACGCTGCATAGCCAAGTGTTGAGGGATGGATTGGATTGATGATAGCTGCTGATTCGGCGAGCGTCCAGGTGTAGAGCCAGGGCAGCCCTGCCTCGGCACTTTATCTCGTCTATGGTGTGGCTAGACCGATTTTGAGGCGTGAGGCTATGCTCGCACCGCAAAGAAGGCATCATCCAATTACCCTCACCCCAATCTCCCCGCTACCTCGTCGTTCCGGCCCCCGCTCGCGTTGGCAGGCCAGGGCCGCGGCCCAGAACTTGTCCGCGTGGCCGCGGTTGGTGCGCTCGGCATCGAAGGACACCTTCCCCGAAGGGAGCACCCGGCGTTTGATCGAGTGGATCTGCCCGACGAGTTCACGCTCGCGCGGCAGGGTGACGTCGCGGCGCTGGAGCAGAATCTTGAAATCGGTCGCCCAGCGCTCCTTGGACTCGTTCGTGAAGTTCTCCGCCACGACCTGGGGGAAGTCGCGGGCCAAGTTCTCCGCGAGGTTCATGCCGATGCCGCTCCGGTCAACGCTGAGGCGCGCCACGGGCAGGACGGACAGGAGACGCCGGAGGTGTCCCTCCTGTTCGGCGAAGGGCACGCCCTCGAAGCTGCGCAGCATGCGGCACGTGAAGCGGCCCTGCACCTCCTCGAAGACGGCCAGCTCCGAGCGGTCTCGTGTGCGGCCCACGTCGAAGCCCGCCACCAGGCGCCCCTGGGGCACGGGCACGTCGGATGCGTCCTGGGCCAGCGGCAGCTCGTCGGTGGTGCACGGGAGGATGAGCTCGTAGGGGAGGAAGCTGTAGGACTCGTCGACGTAAAAGGCATTCGAACTCCTGCTGGAAGTCCTCCTGCGGCAGGGAGTCGAACTGCTCCACGAGGACGGGGCGCCCGAAGCGAACGACGCGCTCCTCGGTGGGCATGAGGGGGGCCTCCACTGCGGCGCGCCGCACGTCGTGGCTGAAGAAGCGGCACAGCCACCAGGGCACCTGCTGGCGCGTGTGGTGCGGGTACTTGCGCAGCTCCTGCGAGGCGATTTCCCAGAAGATGCCGCGCCGGCCCAGCGGCGTGCTGCATCCCGTCAGCTGCCCGTGCGAGCGGAGGATGAGGGCGGTGCTGCCCGTGTAGACCTCGCGATCATTGATGTAATGCGCCAGCTCGTCCAGGTAGGCATCCCCGCGCTTGCCGCGCGGAGGCTTGGAGGGTACGGAGATGATGCGCGAGAGGCGCCGGCCTCGGGAGTTCGACTCGAAGGCCAGCTCCGTCTTCGCATCGGTGACGAGCTTCTTTTGATAGGCGAGCGGCAGCTCCTCGTACACCTGCCGGGCGATGAGCACCTTCTCGACGGCGTCGGACAAGTTGTACGACACGAAGACCGCCGTGTGGCCGTCACGCAGGTGGCAGCGCGCGAGAGCCTCGAGGGCGAAGAGGAAGGAGAAGCCCACCTGGCGGCTCTTCGCCACCCACCTGAATCGAGAGCGGTTGTCGAGCAGGGCCTGCTGGTAGGGCTCCAGCACCACCGGCTCATTGTCGTAGTGGCACAGGCCGGAGATGAAGCCCGACTCGGTGGCGAGCCACTGGGTGAGGTCATCCTCGGTGCGCTTGACGATGCCGAGCGTCACGGTGTCCTCCTTCAGCCGAGGCCGACGGAAATGGCCGAGGAACGAGCGGCATCTTCCAGGACGCCGAGTACCTCGGGGCGCCAGAGAAGCTGGCAGGCGGAATGTTCATGGGGGCTGAGGGGAACAGCCTCGGCGTACTCCCAGCCGGCGTCCGTCAGCTCCCACTCGCCACTCGCGGCTTGCCGCTGGAGGCCGCATGCCTCCAGGCGAAGGTTCATCTTCCGGGCGGACAGTCCCACCTTCTGGCCGAGCTGCATGGCGTTGAGCCGCGCGGGTGGCGCGGCGGCCGACAGCCCCTTGCGGTGGTGCTCCATCGACAACCCAGTGTCCGTTTGGATGGCGTCGAGCGCGTGGGCCGCTGCCAGCTCCGGCTTGTGGCCCGGAACGAAGGAGGCGAGCGTCCTGGCCACGTCCAGGTGTGCCAGGACTTGGTCCTGGAGTGGTGAGAAGGGTGCCAGGCGCGGCTGTGCATGAGGAGCGGCTGGACGCGGGTAGGCCCCCGTCCTGCGGAGGGTGGGGAGCACCTCGTGCGCGAGCCAGCGTTTGAATCGCTCCGCCCCCGCAGCCTGGCTGGTGAAGACGAGGCGGTACACGCCGGACTCGTTGACGGTGGCGACTCTCTTGAGGCCGCCCGGGGTGTCGGTAGTACCGACGCCCTTTTCATCGTCGCCCAGTCTGCCCAGGGCTTTCGGGCTGTCGGCGATATCGAGAGCCTCGCAGACGTCGGCGGCCACGAACCATGGCTCACCCCGCTCGTCCACGGAGACACGGACGCGGTGCGCCTCGAAGTTGAAATGGGCCAGCGGATGCACAGCGACTCCTTTCGGGGAAACGCCGAGTCCGCGCGGGGCCCGGCTCAAGAATGCGCAGCGTGGTTAATGACTTGTCTTGCTGGGGCGACAGAGCGCGTATGGCCGCGTCCTCTTCACGAAGGAGTCGCCATGTCTGCCTATGCCGCTGTCGTCCGAGCACCCCGCACCCTTACCGAGAAGGAGGTGGCGCTGCTCTTGCGCACCACGGGGTTGCACCGGGATGGATTCAGGGACCACTGCCTCTACAGCCTCGCGCTGGCCTCGGGCCTGCGAGAGCACGAACTGGTGGCCCTCAACATCGGCGACATCTTCGACGAGCGTGGGCGCGCACGCCGGCACGTGGCGCTGACCGTCTTCAAGGGGTGCCGCCGGCGTCCGGGCCCCCAAGAGATCGTCCTCTCGGACACGGTGCGCGCGAAGCTGGAGAAGCTGTTGCGCTTGAAGCGCTCGCAGGGGCACGACGTGGGGCCCCAGGCGCCCCTCTTCCTGAGCCGCAAGGGCCTGCGCCTGTCCACGCGGCAGGTGCGCCACGGCTTCGCGGTGTGGCAGGTGCGCGCGGGCCTGGAGCGGCACCTGAACTTCCACAGCGTTCGCCACACCGCGTGCACCGGGGTGTACCGGCGCACGAAGGACATCCGCCTCACCCAGCGCTTCGCGCGCCAGCGCAGCATCGACTCCACGGTCATCTACACGCACCCCTCGGATGACGAGCTGGTGCGCGTGACGCAGGACCTGCCTTGCTGATGGGGAATGCCGCCTCCGCGCTGAGCGCCCGCGAGAGCCCCTGGCTGGGCTGGGGTGCCGCGCGGAGGCGGTGAGGGGCAGCCGTGCGCAATGCTCGCGCGGGCCGTCCCATGTGCGGCCGGCGAAAGTGAACAGCGCGAGGCGTTCACTTACCGGGTGCAAATGAACAGGGGAGGGGTGTTCACTTTTTCGGAGGTGACTCTCTCGAAAAGGGCCCCAGGTACACGCCCCGGCGGCGCCACCCGCACGAAAGATCGCACCACCCCCCACCCTGGCGTCAGGGGTAGGCGGGGTAGGCGTGCTGGCGTCATCGGTAGGCATGGTTGCGCCCGGCCGGGGTAGGCGGTGAAGGTGACTGGGGAGGAGCTGGGCCGCGCGGCGGGCGGCAGGTGGCCCCAACCAGAGAAAAGCGGCCATTGGCCTCGGCGCTTCGGTCCCTCACGAGGGCTCGTAAGCGCGCGAAACAGCGTGGGGGCAGTGACGCCGAATGGCCGCCTTTACCCATTTTCGGCCATTCGGCTCGGCCCTGGTAACGGCACGCGCGCCCAGGTGCGCGCGGGGCGGAGGGCCGGTGCTTCGAGGGCAGCTCGGGGGCTCGTGGGACTCACGAGGAAGACAAAGGCCTGCGGCCCGAAGCGCTGGGGGACACGCGCGCACGAACGGGGCGCCACGCGGCGACAGGCGCGGTGCGCGGGGCCAACCGGAGCCGAGCGCCAGGTGGGCCACGTGGCGGCCAGCGGGGCGCAGCGGAGCAGGTCGCCCCGGGCCGGGGAAGTGAACGGCGCGCTGGCGTCCGGCCCGCTGGACGGAGTGTGCTTCAGGGCGCGAGTTCAGGCCCGAACTCGTACCGCGGCGCTCAAGGACCTGGTGGCTGTCCGCCCTAACCTCGCGAAACTACGAAGGCTGTGGAGCCAGGCGTGTGCTTCCGCGTGCCTGGTGGAGCTCCCGGGGGAAAGTGACCAGGCGCGGCCTGGCGGCGTGAAAGTGAACGGCGAAATTGATCGCGGAAAAGCTCCGTTCACTTACCGGAGGGCGCACTCAGACGGAGTCGGCGGGGGACG
Source organism: Myxococcus sp. AM011 (assembly GCF_013372595.1). Taxonomy (NCBI): domain Bacteria; kingdom Pseudomonadati; phylum Myxococcota; class Myxococcia; order Myxococcales; family Myxococcaceae; genus Myxococcus; species Myxococcus sp. AM011. The sequence goes on along the minus strand of NZ_JABXEM010000204.1, from coordinate 12,225 downwards.
CGACGTCCGTGGGTGGCTCCATGAGGGTGTCGTCCTTGGTGCTTCCCGGCGAGGCTGTGTCGAGGTCCTCGTCGTCGCTGCTCACCACCTCTGCGTCCACCTCGCCGCGCACGGCGGGCGTCGTCTCGCGTGCCGCGCGCAGGGCCTGGGCGTGCCGGGCCTGGAGGCCCTCCAGCGAGAAGCTGGCGTGCAGCTCCTGGCGGGAGTCGGCGCCGCCTTGGACGAACTCCTTCAAGCGCACCATGGTGTTGAAGTCGGTGGGGTTGTCGACGCGCACGCGGCCTTCGGCGAGGGCCTCCTCGAAGCCGAGGAGGTAGCCGTCAATCATCTTCAGGGCGTCGTCCTTGGAGACGGCGATGGCGTTGGCGCGCAGCTCAATCAGCTTCTGGTCCGCCTTGGTGGCGATGCGAGTCTTGGCCTCCTCGCGGCGGCGCAGGCAGTTGTGCTCCCTGGAGTAGTTGGCGATGAGGGAGGTGGCGACGCCGAAGCGCTCGGCCAGCTCGCGGTACGAGGCGTAGGACGTCATGGTGGAGCCGTCGGGGAGCGCCTTCACGTCGCCGAAGACGAGGGCCTTGTCGAGCTCCTGGCGCGGGAGGGCGGGCTCCTCGGACTTGAGGGGGCGTCCCAACTTGCGCTGCGCAGTAGGCGGTGCGGGAGGTAGCGCTTCGGGAGGCGCGGACGGCGGCGGGGGAAGGAGCGCTTCGGCAGGCGTGGGCGGCGCGAGTTGCGCGGGAGGAGGTAGCGCTTCGGCAGGCGCGGGCGGCGCGAGTTGCGCGGGCAGCAGCGGAGGATGCGCTTCGGCACGCACCAGCATCGCGCGTGACGTTTCCGCGAGGAGGCGCTTGCGGCGGCCGAGACAGTCGTGGTGCTCGGCGTACCGGGCAATGGCGCTGTGGGCGACGCCGAAGCGCTGGGCCAGCTCGCGGAAGGAGGGGAAGCGCCTCTTCACACGGCCTCGCGTGGTGGGCACCTCCTCGCCCTCGACAAGGAGTCGGTCCACCGTGTCGGGAGGAAACCGGGGGCCTTCGGCCTTGGTGGGGCGCCCCAGCTTCTTGACGAGCTTCTTCTTCGCCATGGCCGTCCCTCAGCAGCCTGTGGAGGGCTGGGCCACCGCGTCCACGGCCTGGGTGCGCAGGCGTTGCATCAGTCGCGTGCGCTGGCGCTTCAGGCGCTGGTACGTCCTCTCGGCCTCGGTGGCGTCGCCTTCGACGAGGCGGCTGACGTAGGTGCGCAGCTTCTCTCGCCGGACGACGGTGGCCATGAGGACTTCGACGTCGCTGTGAGGCAGGGTGCCCCGGGCCAGGTGCACCAGCACGGCGTCGCGCTTCACGAAGCTGCGGCGGGCGCTGAGCCGCCTGGGGCTCTCCACCGGCGTGGCGTGACGGGTGTCCGGCAGCCACTCGGCGAGTTGCTGCTGCGTGTACGTCTCGTGCTGCTCCGCGCGCTCCTTGCGCAGGAAGCGGAACACCTCGCGCGCCGTCTGCTGGCGCAGACGGGCCGCCGTCCAGTCCCTCCAGCGCACGAGGGGGAAGCCGCGCGCGACGGACAGGAAGGTGGCGAGGACGAGCTGGTCGAGGTCCTCGCGAGGCACCGCGTTGCCGAGGAGGCGGCGGCGCAGGCGGCGCAACATGGGGGCGTAGGCGGTGGCGAGGGCCGCTGTCCACGCCGGGCTGGAGGAGGCCTGCATTTCGGCCATCAGGGCCCGGGTGAGGGCTTCCCGCTCCGGGTACGTCTCCTCGCGCGCGTCAGCCATGGCGGCCAGCACTGATTCGGGGGTGGCATGGCGCGCGAAGGCGTGCCGCTGCGTGCGCGCAGCCGTGAAGACGGCCTGGTGCCGAGGCGAGAGTGCCTCCACACGCAGCAGGCCGAGGAGGTGGCCGAAGAAGTCACTCACCGAGGACGGGCCTCCCACCACTCGCGCACCAGCTCGAGGAAGTCATCCAACTGCATGGTGACGAGGGGCGGCTGCCCGTCGTCCTTGCACACGGCCAACGGCCAACGGCCCGGCGGGCACGTCTCCACCGCCTGTCGCATGGCCTCCCGGACGTTGGTGCGCTGGTGGGCCTTGGCCTCCAGCCAGAAGCACGGCACCTCGACGTCGGACACCTCCTGGCCGGTGCGGTATTGGAGTCCGCGGCGGATGACGGCCTCGGGCATGGCGTCGCGGAAGCGGTGGACGAGGGCTCTCTCGAAATCCGCGCCCTTGCGACGGGAGGAAGCGCCGCTCACGAGACACCTCCCGACTCCTCCAGCAGCCGCTCCATGTGCCCGCCACGGGCCATGCGCACCGCGAGGCAGCGGGCCAGCTCCAGCGCGCAGCGGGCGTCCGCCATGGCGCGGTGAGGCGAGGGCCGGTGGAGGCCGAAGCGCTTGGCCAGGGCGTTGAGGGAGAGGGACTCCACCTCGCCCGTGGCGAGCAGCGGCCACGCGAGGCTGGCGGTGTCGAGGCGGTGGTAGTCGACGGAGGGCAGGGGCAGCTTGGTGCGGCGGTAGCCCTCGACGAGGAAGCCCCAGTCGAAGCTGGTGTTGTGGCCGGCCACGAGGGTGCCCGTCAGCAGTGGCGTCACGGTGGCCAAGACTTCCTGCAGGGGCAGCGCGTCCCGCCATTCCTCGTCGGAGTAGCCGCACACGGCCAGGGCTTCGGGCTGGGCGTCCGCCAGCCGGGTGGGCAGCACGCGCGCCTCGTACTCCGCCAGCACCTTGAGGCTTCGGGCATCGACGCGGAGGATGGCCACCTCCAGCACTTCGTGCCGGGAGGCATCCAGGCCCGTCGTCTCCAGGTCGATGAACGAGAGCGTCCGCAGATGCGGCGGGAGGCTGGGGAAGAGCAGCGAGGGGAGGGCAGAGGCAGGGGTGGTGTCGGAAGCAGGGTGAGCGGACAGCATCTATGCAACCTCCTTGGCCCAGAACCTGGGCGAGTGGTGTTTGGCGGCGAGGGAGTCCAGCTCGGCCTTCAGCAGCGCGACGCGCGCGGTGCCCAGGCGCTTGCCCGCGTCCTTCAGCAGCGCGTCGAGGGCCTTCTTCTCGACGCTGGCGAGGCGCTGCATTAGCTCCTCACTGGAGAGGCCGGTGGCCCGGGCCAGCACCGCGACGGTGGGCTCCAGCGGGTAGTCGAGGCTGGTGGTGGTGAACATGCGGTAGCGCGTGCCGGCGAGGACGAGTTCGTCCTGTTCAGCGAGGTGGGCCCGGAGGACGCCCTCCAGCTCCGCCTTGCGCGCGTTGAGAATCTTCGCGAGGTGGGCGACTTCCTGGCGCTCGCGGGCGACGGACTCCAAGTCGGACGTGTCCTCGCAGACGACGTCACGCTGTCCCTCCAACGCCTGGGCGTAGGCGGGGCAGTTGCGCCGGTGGTCGCAGTACACGCAGTTGGGGTTGAGCCGGGCCGGGAAGGACTCCGCCTTCTCCATCTGCTGGCCCAGCGTCTCGACGTAGGCGAGGGCGGCGTCCAACTGCTCCTCGGTGCGCGTCGTCTCCTGCCGCACGCCGTGGCGCAGCATCCACATGGAGAGGCGCACCTTCTTCGCCCAGGGCCACATGCGGCGCGCGGCGAGGGCGTAGAGGCTGAGCTGGAGGCTGGCGTCCAGCTCCTCGCGCGAGAAGAGCTGGTGGTTGGACTTGTAGTCCATGACGTGGACCGTCTCGTCGTCCACCCAGTCGACGCGGTCGATGAAGCCCAGGACGGTGAAGGGCCCCACCGGCAGGCGGAACTCCTTCTCAACGGCGAGGATGTCGCGGGAGTCCACGCGGCCCTGCTGGCGGACGAAGTCCTGGAGGATGGAGAGGCCCTGCTGGAAGAGGTCCAGACCGGAGAGGCCCGAGGCGGCCCACTCTTCACGATAGAGCTGGAGGGCGCGCTCCTCGGAGAGGGGGCCCGAGTACTCGGTGTCGACGACTTCCTGGAGGAGTCGCTCGAGGACGGCGTGCAGTGCCTTCCCGAAGCTCAGGGGGACGCCGGGCTCGGCGGTGTGCTTGTCGAGGTAGTGGAGCTGGTAGGACAGCGGGCAGGCCTCGAAGCGGCTCAGCCGGCTGTATGACAAATGCTCGTTTCGCAGTGCGCTCATGACGTGGGCCTCCGGGCCGGTGCAGTGGCGTGTCGCGAGTCAGTCATCACGCTCTTTTCGAGAGACACATCAAGTCGAAGGGGACATGCAGCGCGGCCACCTGCGTGTGTTTCACAGGCCCGGGCCACGCTCATGGCGACACCTCATCCGCGGAGGCTTGCCGTTTCTCGAAGGACATGACGCGAGAGCCCGGGAAGGCAGACAGGACGCGCACGAGCGTGGCGGCGTGCTCCGGGGTGAGCTCCTTTCGGGCCTGGCCGGTGTAGGCCGGAACGAGCCACACCTCGCCGTAGGTTTCGGAGGCGAAGCACACCTCGGCACCGAGGGCCTTGAAGCTGGCGATGTCCTCGTCGGTGAGGCCGCGCAGGGCGGAGAGCGGGGACTCCGCGTCCAGCTCCTTCACATCGGGAGACGGAGCGGGTGGCGCGGGCCTGGAGGCGGGGGATGGGGCGTTCTTCTTCGAGCCAGCCTCGGTCAGCGGATGACCGAAGAGATCCACCGCAGCCGGGGCGGACTTCGCCGGAGGAACGGAGGAAGGGGGCGCGACCTCTTCACGAGGAGCACGGGGCTGCCGATTCACCTTCAGCCACTCGGTGCACGTGGAGATGCTGGCCAGGGCGCAGCCCCCGCCAGTCCGGTAGTGCAGGCAGTGCTTGCCCTCGCCGCGGACATACGCTTCGCACGTCACGCCTGGCGGACGATGCTGTGCGGCGGTGGGCTGGAGGTAGTGCGTAAGGGCCATTCGCGGATGTCGGCGGCGCGTGTTTGCCGATACACCCTAAAAGCACCCCATCCCTCCGTTTCGGGACAGGATTTCTTTTTGCCCGATTTCTTTTTTGATTTTCCGGGGCGAGCGACACGCGGCCATAAGGCAGAGCAAAGGCCTCCGGCGCGATTTCGGGGACACCTGTGTCGTCACCCTTTCTTCTCGCGTGCCTCAAAAACCAACGCGGAGCTGGAGGGTGGCAGTGATGGCAGGCGCGATTCAAAAGACTGCCACGAAATTCCCCAGTGAAATCGCTGGAGTGGCGGAGGTGGCAGTAGTGGCAGTGTTTTCTGGGGTAATGCCGCCTAGGGAGAGTGTTCTCCTGAACCCCTATTGAATAGTGCCATTCAAATATGCGCGCGCCTGCTACGTAGGGGTACTTTTTGAAACACTGCCACCACTGCCACTTTAAGATAAGATAATGAATTTATAGAAGAAAAGAGTGGAAGGGAGGGCTGCCACCATCTGCCACCGACTGCCATCATCTTTGACTTTAGGTGAAAGTGTTGTGGCTGGTTGTGAAGAGGCTTGGAGAGCGTGGCTGGACGCGGTGGGGCCAATGCCTGTGAATGGCCGCTGGACGGCCGGAAACGGCCTCCACGTGCGTCGAAGCGGGCTGGGCGCTGCCCAGGGGCAGGGCGAAGGCCTTCCTCGTCACCTGCGCCCTGTCAGGGGGCCGCAGCCCCCGACAACGGTCAGGTGCTCCCGTGACGCGACGGCGATGATACGGAGAGAGAACGTGTTTCACTTGGCGCGTGTCCGGCTGCGTGGACGGTCCCCGAGGGGCGACGTGCGGGCATGAAAGTCGCAAGCCGCGCGGCCGTGTCGCCGACTTCAATGCAGTCGGCTCGGATATCCCCACTGGAAAAGTCGGATGCGACGGAAGCGCCATTGAATGCGTGGCTGTCTGGGTATTGGGGACTTGGGGAGGGCTTGAGACATGAATAATAAGTATCACCCTGAAGTGCGGAGGGGGTGTTGGCGGTATGGGAGGAGTGGGCACGCGTTTTCTTCACGCCGTCACGCTTCCGTCACGCCCAGGATGCACGCTGTCGCACGTATTCCTTGAGGCCCTGTCGCGGCGCGGTGTCGTCCTTGGGCTGTGAAGGGAAGCTGCGTGAATTACGGTTTCAGCACGATGTGCTGTTTTGTTGTGAGCGGCTCGGCCCTGATGCCGAAGCGGTGCGCCGTCCGGATAGGACTGGGCCTGCGCCGTGAAAGCCGCGTCTTGGCCTTCCTGGGCACGCCGCGCTCCGGTTGTCGTGCCCCCATTCGGAAGGGGGCTCGCCCGTTACCCTAGCGAGGCCGCTCGGGGCTCGGGCGCGTGGAGCGCTCTCCTCTTCCGACGACTGACGCGCCGCAGCCACGAGGCTCCCACCGAAGGCGGGGCCACCTCGGAGGCGCTGGCGCCATTCCCTCAACGGGGCTCGGCCTTGTCTCCTCTCTCACCCGGCACCTCCCGCGCGCCGAGCGCAGGACCGGGACGGCATGCACCTGTGAGTCGTGGTTGGGATGCTCTCCATCAAGAGCTTGGCGTGGCCCTCCGGACGGCCGAGGCGCAGCGCGCCTATCGCCTGGTGCGACGCAACTGGGAGGCGCTCGCCGACTTCGAGCAGCCGGAGGCCCTTGTTTCGTTTCTCACCGCGCGTGAAGGCGAGTCTCACGTCAAGGATGGCTTGCTCGCGGGGCTCGTCGTCATGGTTCAGACGGGGGCCGCTGCCAGCTTCTTCGTGGCCTTATTGTGGTTGAGCCTGTGGCCCGGGTTGGACAGCGTGTATCGCCGCTGTCTCAGGCGAACGGAGCAACCGCCCGCGGAGGTGGTGTCCTCGGTGGCCGTGTCCTTCATGGCCCTCGTGGCACGCGTCAACTTGTCAGGCGTCCATCGCGTGGCTGGGACACTCGTGCGCGGGACGGAGCGCGACGTCCTCAAGGCATGGCACAGGGAGCTGGTAGAGCAACGCCAGCGCGCGCGCCTTGAGTCGCTGGCAGACGTGGACGGCTGGGCGCCCTCGGTGCCGTGGCTCACTCCCTTCGCCTCGCGAGCCCGCTCCTTCAACGCCGAGGTGGAGGAGCTGCGCGCATGGCTCCTCCCGCTGACGGGGGAGGACACTGACCTGCTGGTGTCCCTCGTCCTTCGCGAAGAGGACGCTGTCGAGGTGGCAGCGAGCCTTGGGCTGTCGCCCGAAACGGCGCGCAAGCGCGTCCGGCGGGCCCTGGCTCGCCTGCGGAAAATGAAGAATAAAATCCCCGAAAAAGATTTCTTGTCCCGAAACGGCGGGTGGGGGTGCTTTTTAGAGTTTGTGGATTCTGAAACAACCGAGAGGGCACCGGGAGGGGGCGGCTGACGGGCTGCGCGAATCGTATGTCCCCTACGCGCGCCGCCTGACTTTGGGGGAGTAGCGGGGGCGCGTCGCGCCCCAATCCACGCCTGCTTTGACACGCCCTGTCCGCCGACGCGGACAGCGACGCCACTGTATTGCCTTCAACCTGGAAGGACTGAATGAAGACAGCCGCGCGAAACAGCTTCGAGCACGATGAAACATACGTGCGCTTCTTCGCTCGCATCGACGGGCACCGCCTCCGGGTGGTGAGCCGGGGCAACGCAGGGCCGGAAGCGGAGGGGCGCGCCGCGTGCCCCTGCTGCGAGTGCGAAGGGGCCGGGGCCAACGACTACGTCCGCATGCCGGGCCTCTTCCGCCGCTGGGAACTCGAGCACGTCGTCGACAGCGAGGCGGACTTCAACGTCGAGCCGGCGGGCTGCACCGTGGACGGCACCGAGTTGTTCTCGGTGTACCGGCGCGAGCGCCACGCCTCCACCACGCACTGCCAGAAGGAGGAGTGAAGCACCATGGCGAACAACATGTGGGAGCAGACGGCCGCGATGGCCAAGCAGCACGAGCAGCAGGGCGGCGCCTGGCTGAAGCTCGCGAATGACGGGGACACCGCTGTCGTCGTCTTCCTCGGGGAGCCGCACCCGCGCGAGGTGGTTTTCATCGACAACAAGTTCGTCCCCTTCGACGAGAAGCTGAAGGCCCAGGGCCACAAGCCCTCGCTGCGCGTGGCTCTCAACGTCGGCGTCTATGGGACGCGCGAGGTCAAGGTGATGGAGCAGGCCGTCACCTTCTTCAACACGCTGATGGAGCTCCGGGCGAAGTACGGCCTGGAGAAGTGGGCCTTCGAGGTGAAGCGCCGAGGGGCGGCCAAGGACACGAAGACGACGTACTCCATCCTCCCGGACCGGCAGCTCACCCACGAGGAGACGGCGGCCTTCCAGTCGTTGCAGCAACATGACCTGCCGAAGCTGTACGCGGCGGAGGCGGAGGGCGCGGCGAGCGGCGCGTCGCCCGCGGGCGCTCCCAACGCGAAGGCGAACGAGCCCATCGACGTGAAGCTGGCGCAAGGAATCGCCACGGCCCTGAAGGCACTGCCGCGCGAGGCCGTGGATCGCTTCCTCCAGAAGTTCTCCGTGCAGCGCATTCGCGACTTGCCGGCGTCGCGGGGAGAGCTGGCGCGCGCCTTCGTCGACTCCCTCGTGGCTGAGTACTCCGCGGAGCGTGTCGCGGACGTGGACCCCTTCGGGCCGTGAGCGTGCCCCGCTGAAGTTGGTTGCCGTAGCCATGCGCGAAGGGGGCCTGTTGCGTGCCCCCGACGCGCTTCTCTGAGGACGATAAAAATGGTCGAAGACTTCTCCGAAATGCGCGGGGACGGGGGACGTGTTGTCTCTCGCTTCCAGGACTCCAACGCTGGGACGGCTCCGTCTGTGCCTGCGGGCAACGCGGGCGCGGCCACAGGCAAGCAGACGCTGCGCGTACGCGTGGATGCGGGCTTGCGGCTCGCGGCGGGCGACGTGCCGCCCAAGGTGCTGGAGGGCCTCTGCCGGGCACTCTCCATTCCAAACCCCGCGTATTTGAAGCTGTTGCGGCTGCGAAAGCGCCCCGGGGCGGAGCCCCAGACGCTGTACTTCTTCCGCCAGCAGGAGCGGGAGTTGGTGCTGCCGCGCGGGGCCATTCACCTGCTGCGCCGGGCCGCGGACGAGGCCGGCCTGACGCTCTCCTTCGAGGACGCGCGGGTGTTTCCGACGAAGCGCCTGGCGAAGCTTCCGGAGGTGCCCCTGCGCGACTACCAGTCCGAGGCGGTGGAGCGCCTGGCGAAGGCCACCCAGGGGACGGCGGTGCTCCCATGCGGGGCAGGGAAGAGTGTCCTCGCCGTCGGAGCCATCGCACGGCTCCGCACGCCGACGCTCATCCTGGTCCACACCTTGGACCTGGCGGAGCAGTGGCGGGAGCACATCCGCGAGCGCCTGGGCCTGGAGGCCGGCCTCGTGGGCGCGGGCGAGGAGGAGGTGCGGTCCATCACCGTGGCCGTCGTCCAGTCCCTCGCGCGGTGGGACGAGGCGAAGCTCGACGCATTCCTCCATGGCTTCGGCCTGCTCGTCCTCGACGAGGCCCACCACATCGCCGCCAGCGCCTTCCATCGAATCGTCGACCGCTGCCCGGCGCGCTACCGGCTGGGCCTGACGGCGACGCCTGAGAGGGAGGACGGGCTGACGCCCCTCCTGCGCTTCTACCTGGGCGCGCCCCTGGCCGTGGTGAAGCACGAGGAACTCGTCGCGCGCGGAGTGCTGGTGGTGCCCGAGGTGCGCGCCGTGGAGACGGCCTTCGACTTCCCCTACGGACGCGCCGCGGACTACGCGCCCATGCTGGAGGCGCTGGCGGAGGACAAGGCGCGCAACGACCTCATTGTCGGCGCCGTCGCACGCGAGGCTTGGGCGGGCCACCTGTGCCTCGTCCTCACTGGCCGGGTGGACCACTGCGACCTGCTGGCGCATCGGCTCTCGGCCGCCGGCCTGTCGGCCGCTGCGTTGACGAGTGAGGTGCCGCGCGAGGCGCGCAAGGCCCTCCTGGAGCAGGCCCGCGCCGGGCGCGTCCGTGTGCTGGTGGCCACCAGCCTGGCGGATGAGGGGCTCGACTTGCCGCGCCTCTCGCGCGTCTTCCTGGCGTACCCCGGCCGCGCGCGTGGACGCACAGTCCAGCGCCTCGGACGCCTCATGCGTCCCCACCCGGAGAAGAAGAGCGCCGTCCTCATCGACTTCGTGGACAGGGAGGTGCCGCTCTTGCGGCGCCACCACGCAGAGCGCCGCCAACAGTACGCCACCGTGTTGGGAGTGACAGCCCACGCCGACGTGCATTGAACCACCGCAGAGAGTGAGCACCTTCGATGACGACACCTTTTGACACCACTCCAAGCACTCCCAACCCCGATGCCATCCGCGCCACCTGGCGGTGGCTGGCACACGCGCAGCACGGCGTGAGCGAAGTCCGTGTCATCCGCCCGGGCGGCGGAGGCATTGTCGGCCTGGGCTTCTTCGACGACGAGGAGGCCTTCGTCGCGGCCTGTGCGGCGGCCAACGCCGACGGCAACGTGTACGTGGGCATTCAACCGCGTCCCCGGCGCCTGCTCGAGCTGGCCCCCAATGTCCTCCGTCCCTTGCGCAGCGGCGCGGGCAGCAAGGACATCGAGGTGGTGACGGCCACGGTGGTGGACCTGGACCCGGTGCGCCCCAAGGACACGGCCAGCACCGAGGACGAGCTCTCGCTGACGCTCCAGGTGGCGACAGCCGCCGCGGACTGGTGCGGGGCACAGGGACTCGCCCGCCCGCGGCTGATGATGAGCGGCAACGGGGCGCAGCTGTGGTTCGCCCTGCCGCCGCAGTCCCTGGCGGGCGAGGCTCACGAGCGCGTGCAGGCGGGCCTGAAGTCCTTCGAGGCCGAGGTGCGCGCCCGCTTCCAGTCCGAGCGCGTGCACGTGGACTCCATCCACGACGTGGCCCGCATCATCAAGGTGGTGGGCACCGTCAGCCGGAAGGGCGCGGGCACGGTGGAGCGGCCTCACCGAGCCGCTCGGGCGCTCGCCGGCTTCGAGCGCCTGGAGGATCCGCAGCTCCTGGAGCGCCTGCTGCGCGCGCCGGTGCAGCAGCTCGTGGGGAACCTGGCGCGTCCGGCCCAGGTGGTGCTGCCGCTGGTTGCCTCCACCTCGGCGCCGCAGGGGACAGTGAAGGCCCGCCGGACGGAAGCCGGGGAGTACGACTGGGCGCAGCCTGTGGAGATGTGTGGCCCGGTACAGCGCCTGTGGAATGAGGGCGCAGAGGACCGGAGCGTCGCCATCTTCAACATGGTCCGCTACTTCGCCCACAAGGGGCTGGGCCTCGATGAAATCACCGAGCTTGTCCTGGAGTACGACCGCCGTGGCCTGGGGAAGCTGAAGGGCCGGGACGGCGTCGGCTACATCCGCAAGGCCTACGAGAAGGTGATGGCCACCGCCCGCGAGGATGGGGCCGTGGCGCCGCCCTGCCACTCCCTCCAGAGCATGGGCTACTGCCGCGTCAACCGCGAGCCGGACGTGCGCTGCGAGCTCTACGACGTCATCTTCGACATCGAGGCGGCCGTGGAGCGCCTGGCCACGGTGCCGGCCCAGGACGTGGAGTACCGCCTCAAGCCCATCCTGGAGGCGATTGCTCACCGTCCACCGTCCGCGCAGGAGAAGTACCTGGGCCTGCTGGAGGTGCGCACGGGCCTCGCCGCGCAGAAGCTGCGGCTGTCCATGGCCCGCGCCGTGCGCACTTCAGCAACGAAAGAGAGCGCGGAGGGCGCGGACTCCAAGGGAGGGAAGGGAAGCAGCGGCGACGACACCATCGACGGCGAGGTGTATGAGGACGTGTACTGCTACTACACGGTGACGCAGCGCGGAGAAGCGAAGGCGATTTCCTCCTTCACCTTCACGCCGAGGGCCGTCGTCGAAACCGAGGAGGGGGAGGTATTCCTCGGAGACATTCGGACGGACAGGGGGAGCAGTATGGAAGGGGCACGGCTGCCGCGGCGTGCCTTCAATTCGCGCAAGGAGTTGCTGCACCACCTGCCCTCCGTCCACACGCAGTGGACGGGCAGCGACAACAACGTCCAGGGCCTGCTGCGCGTGGTGGCTCGCCGGCCGGTGCCGCGACTGCCAGGCACCACGACGCTGGGGGACTTCAAGCGGGGAGCGCACCACGTCTGGGTGGCGCCTGGGTGCACCATTGGGGTGGGAGGCTTCCTCTCGGACGCCCCCGTGGCTTACCTGCCGAATGGCACCTCACTCGAATCGCGCATTCGGTACGAGGCCACGGACGACGACACCTTCCACGGCGTGGCGAGCACGGTTTTCGAGTGTCTGCTCAAAATCAACACGCCGCAGGTGGTGCTGCCCATGCTGGGGTGGTTCTTCGCGACGCCGATTGTTGCGAGGCAGGCTGGTTGATGGACTAGCGCTCCGCCTGGTTGATGGGCATCACCGAGCGCGAGCGTCAGCGAGCGCGCTCGGTGATGGGAGCGGCCTACAGAGCGGCGGCGTCGGTGTCGAGCA
>NZ_JABXEM010000203.1:0-21889 GCF_013372595.1 Myxococcus sp. AM011 | reverse complement strand
TCCTCGACGAGCCGCCCCTCCGCCGCGCCGCGCTCCCCCGCCTCCATCAGCGAAATCGCCGCCAGCCCCTGCTCGCGGCGCGTCAGCTCCTCCTGCTCACCCTTGTTCTTCTCGTGGGCGGCCATGGACAGCCGGCTGTACACCTCCGTGCCCGTCATCCGCTCCAGCAGCTCCGCGCGCTCGTTCGCATCCGCCTTCAGGAAGGCCGCGAACTCGCCCTGCGCCAGCAACGCCGAGCGCCGGAACTGGTCGAACGACAGCCCCAGCCGCTCCTGGATGGCCGAGAGCACCTCGCCCTTGGTGCGGCCAAACTGCTGTCCCGTGGCCACCTCCGTGAGCGTCATCTCCTGCGGCCGGAAGCGCCCCTCCGCGCGACTGCGCGCCCGCCACACGGACCAGCGCGCCCGGTAGCGCTTCCCATCCTTCCCCTGGAAGTCCACCTCCGCGAAGCCCTCGCCCGCGCCTCGCCGCAGCATCCCGCGCACGTCGTACGCGGACAGCCGCGCCTCCTCCTCCTCGTCCGCGCGCCCTACCGGCACACCCCCGCGCCCACCCAGCCTCGGCGTCCGGTCGAACAGCGCCAGACACAGCGCATCCAACAGCGTGCTCTTGCCCGCGCCCGTCGCGCCCGTAATCGCGAACAGCCCCAGCCTGTCGAGCGGCGGCCTGTCCAGCTCCAGCGCGAAGTTCCCCGCGAAGCTCGTCAGGTTGTTGCCACGAATGCAGAGGACCTTCATGACGCGTCCTCCTGAACCTGCGTCAACAGCGTGTGGAACGCCTCCAGCAACACCTCGGAGGGCGGCTCCTCATAGTCCCGCGCATACCGCGCCCGGAAGACGTCCTCGGGCGTGCGCTCTCGCAGCGACAACCCCGGGCTCACCTCCGCCAGCGCGCCTCCCGTGCCCGTGTACGCGGGCGTCAGCTTCACCAGTCGCGCCGCGCGTCCCTCCAATGCCTTCTCCACCTTCTGCCGCAGCGACGGCTCCGGACGGGGCAGCGACACGCAGACCTCCAGATACGGCCGCCGCCACTCCTCCGCGTCCGCCTCCAGCGCCGGCAGCGCCTCCAGCAACGCCAGCACCTCCTCCAGCGTCGCGGCGTCCCGCGCCGGCACCCGCACCATCTCCGCGCGACGCGGCACCGGAAGCGACTGCACGCCCTCCAGCACGTCCCCCTTCAAGTCCACCAGCAACACCTGGTGCCGATACCCCGCCTCCGACAACGACAACGGCAGGGGCGAGCCGCTGTAGCGCACGCCCTCGCGCCCACCCACGCGCTGCGCCTTGTGCAGGTGCCCGAGCGCCGCGTACGCGACGTCGTCCGAGAACAACTCCACGGGCAGCGCATGCTGGTTGCCGCCAAGAATCTTCCGCTCGCTGAGCACCGACAGCTCCGAGCCCGTCATGTAGCAATGGCCCATGGCCACCAGCGCCTGCCCCGCCTGACGACGGTGCCTCGCGGCCTGCAGCACCTCCGAGTACACCGCGCGCACGCCCTCCACCAACCGGTCCCCCGCGTCCTCCGCCACCGGCGGCAGGTCCGACGGCCGCAGGTAGGGCACCGCCGCCACCCACGCCCCCACGCGCCCCTTCGCGTCGTGCACCGGCATCAGCAGTCGCTCCAGGTTCAGCGCGCCCCGCTCACGCGGCAGCCCGCCCACCACCTTCACGCCCAGCGCCGCGAACAGCGGGTCTGGCGCATCCAGCCGCGCGGCCGAGTCGTGATTGCCACCGATGACGACCACGTCCAGCCGGGGCAACCGCCGCCGGGCCTTCGCGACGAACTGGTACCAGGCCGCCTGGGCCTCCGCGCTGGGGTTGGAGGTGTCGAAGATGTCGCCGGCCACCAGCAGCGCGTCCACCGCCTGGGCCTCCAGCGTGTCCAGCAGCCACTCCAGGAACGCGCCGTGCTCCGCCTCCCGCGAGACGTCGTACAGCGTGTGTCCCAGGTGCCAGTCCGACGTGTGCAGCAAGCGCATCCCGCGTTCACCCTCCCTCACCCCACGGCACTCAGGCCGCCCGGCAGCCTCCTCCGGGGAAGCCGCCTGCTCCAAGCGCCGGGCGCCTGCTCCCTTACACGCTCCCTCTGACATATGGGCAAGCACCTGGAATTTCGCGGCTTTGCACCCCCACCCTGCCCCACGCGTCCTGAGGGCCCGGTGAACCCCAGAAGGTGACTGGCCGCGCCCGCCCCCTCGGGGAGATGCTTGCCTCCATGGAATCCGCCCTCTTCCCCGTGCTCGCGCTCCTGGGCACGGCGCTCTTCGCCGTGCTCGTCCTCGCCCTCGCCGCCAGGGACAAGCGTCGGCAGCGCAAGGCGTGGCTCGTCTTCGCGACGCGGCGAGGCTGGAGCTTCACCAGCTCCAAGGACTTCATGGAGGTGCAGGGGCTCCACCAGGACCGGCAGCTCTCCCTGCTCACCGAGGTCCGCGGCCGAGGCCAGGGCACGTACCATGTGATGGTGCTGCGCCTGGACGTGAGCGACCTGGTGCCCCAGGAGCTCCATCTAGAGACCGAGGGACTGGGCAACAAGTTCCTGAAGCTGTTCGGCGCGCGCGACGAGGAGCTGGGTGACGTGGCGCTGGACTCCGCGCTCGACTTGAAGGGCCTGTCGCCGGAGTCGCACGCCCTGCTCACCAAGCCCCAGGTGGGCGAACACCTGCTGCGCGCCCATCGTCACTATCAGCGCTTCTCCATCGTCGCCGGACTGCTGGAGGCGGAGCACCGGGGCGTCCCCCAGTCCACCGAGACGCTGGAGACCCACATCGCTCCGGCGCTCGCCCTGGCCGACACCCTGATTCAGGCGGCCGGGCGAGCACCGGTGCTCAAGGCACGCGTCCGTCAGTCCTGACGACGACGGCGGCGCGACATCGCCAGCGCGGCCAGGGCCACCCACGCGAGCGGGCCCACCGGCGCCGCGCCGCAGCCGCAGCCGTCATCCTCCCCAGGCGACTGGAGGATGGGACCGGCGTCGGGCCGCGCACCCGCGTCGGGCTGTGCACCCGCGTCTGGCTCCGAGCCTGCGTCCGGCTCCGAGCCCGCATCCGGAGGCCCCTGCGGCACCAGCGTGCAGTCGCCATCACCGACGCACACCTTCACCTCGACCTCGTTCCGGTTCCCCGCGGTGTCCACCACCGCGAACTTCACCAGATGGCCACCGGGTGCCAGGTCCGTCGTGTCCCAGCGGTTGTGCTCGCCGCCGAAGTGGAAGTGGTTGTCCGTGCGCTCGTCGACGTAGCGCTGCTCTCCGTCGACGAAGAACTCCGCGCGCGTGCAGCCGGAGTCGTCGATGCAGTCGCCGTAGAACTCCGCGGACGCACCCGACACGCGCTCCTCCGCCGTGGGCCGCGTGAGGACCGCGACCGGTGCCTCGTCCGCCTTCACGGTGATGGAGAAGGTCTGCGTCGCGGCCGGGGACACGGTGTTGACCACGCGCACCACCACTTCCACCGTCATGGCCGTGGTGGGCGTCCAGGAGATGAGGCCCGTGGCCGCGTCGATGGACATGCCCGGCGGCGAGGTGGTGAGCGAGTACGTGGGCGCCGGCCGGCCCTGCGCTTCCACGTCGTAGCGGTACGGGTTGCCCACCACCGCGGTGGTCAGGGCCGTGGAGGTGATGACGGGCGCCAGGTCCTGCTGGTCCGCCTCGGTCACCGTGACAGCGCGCGAATCCAGGCCCGTCGCGGACACGGTGAAGGTGGCGACACCGTCCGCGTTGTCCGCGTCCGAGGCGGCGCTCAGCGTGACGGTCTGCGGCGTGTTCCAGTTGGCCGGAGTGAAGGTGAGCGAGGCACCGGACTGCACGGAGAGGTCCGTGTCGCCCGCGGTACGCGCCACCGTGACTGTCACGTTGCTCGCCGGCGCGCGGTTGAGTGACACGTCGAACGTCGCCGTCTCACCCTCGGTGACGCGCACGTTGCTCGACGAGAGCACGAGCTGCGCGGAGTTGTCCTCGATGGTGGTCGCGAGCACCGACTCGGAGGTCAGCCCGCTCGACGCCACGGTGAAGGTGGCCGTGTCCACGACCGCGTCCGCATCCTCCAGCGCCTCAATCGTCACGACGCGGGGAACGCTCCAGTCCTGCGGCGTGAAGGTGAACGTGGAGACACCGGACAGGCGCAGGTCGGTGCTGCCGCCCGCCGCCCGGAAGGCGTCCACGACGACCGGAGCCGAGGGAGCCTCCGCCAGCCGCACGGTGAAGGTGGCCCGGCCCCCCTCCACGACGCGAGGATAGAGCCCGGACACCACCAGGCGCTGTCCGGGGGCGGTGGGCACGATGCGGCGCAGGCGTCCGTTGGAGACGCCGATGGTGTACAGCGCCCCGTCCGGTCCCACCGTCGCGTCGACATACGAGCTGAAGCTCGTCCCCCACAGGTCCACCTTCGCCACGGTGTTGTCCTCCGCCAGCGTGACGCGCATGAAGTTGGCGGAGTTGTAGTCGCCGAAGAAGTAGTTGCCGCGGTACTCGGCCGGGAAGAGCGTGGAGTCGTAGAAGACGCCACCGTTCATGCAGCCCCCCAGCTCCTGCGTCTTCGCGGTGCCACCGCCACTGCTGACATCGGGCAGGCCCGTCTGCGTCAG
This sequence comes from Myxococcus sp. AM011, assembly GCF_013372595.1. NCBI lineage: Bacteria > Pseudomonadati > Myxococcota > Myxococcia > Myxococcales > Myxococcaceae > Myxococcus > Myxococcus sp. AM011. Next base: position 17,309 of record NZ_JABXEM010000203.1, on the reverse strand, counting down.
GGTGAAGGTCGTCGCGCTGGGGGTGCTGGCGACATAGAAGTCTCCGTTGAAGGACGCGTCCGCGACACCTTCGATGGTGAGCTTCTCGCCCTTGCGGAAGCCGTGGGTGCCCGTGGTGGTGAAGGTGGCGACGCCGCCCGCGCGCACGGCTCCCGTCCCGGTGAGGGTGCGCGTGTCCAGGTTGTTGGTGCGGTACTTGATGACGGGGGTGATGTAGTCGTTTCCGGCCGGCTGGTTGTTCTCGTAGTCGTTGTAGCCGGCGTGGTTGCGCCGGTTCACGACGAAGGTCTGCTCGTAGCCGGTGCCCACCACGTTGACCCAGAGCAGGCCGGTGCTCGGCTGGAAGGTCAGGGTGAACGGGTTGCGGAAGCCGCGCGCCCAGACGTACTCGTTGTTCGGCCCCACGCCGTCGTTGAACGGGTTGTCGTTGGCGGGCGTGCCGTTGCGGTTGGCCCGGTTCACCTTCGCCGCCATCGACGTGAGGTCCGCATCCACGCCGGTGCCGTTCCCCAGGTCACCAATGGAGAAGTACAGCTTGCCGTCCGGCCCGAAGCCGATACCGCCGCCATCGTGGTTCTCTCCGCGCGTGGGCAGCCCGGAGACAATCACCGTGCGCGCCGTGCCCGTGCCGTTGGAGTCCGTGTAGCGGACAATCTGCTGCTGCGTGGCGGAGACGGTGACGAAGACGTAGACGTAGCGGTTGACGATGTAGTTCGGGTCGAACGCGATGCCGATGACGCCGCACTCGCTGTTGGTGTGGACGGCCGGCTCTGTCGCGAACAGGCTCGTCACCAGCGTGGTGCCGCCCGGCGTCGTCGTCTGCGGCAGGCCGTTCGCCGTCGAGACCACCCGGATGGCCCCCGACTTGATGGTGATGAACAAGCGCCCGGAACCATCGGGGGCCCACGCCATGCTCGTGGCCTGGTTCAGGTCATTCGACTGAAAGAGCGTCTCGGTGAAGCCCGTCGGTACAGCGGCCCAGGCGGGCGCGGCCAGCAACAGCAGCAGAGTCAAGAGTTGGCGCATGGCCCGGAAGATACAGCACGGAGCACGGGCGCCCCGTCCTTCAGTTGGCCGCGCCGCGCGAGCTCGCACCCTCACTAGTTTCTTCCAGCGAGGCCGTGGCCTTCGCCCCCCGGTGGCGTCGCGCCACCTACCAGTCGGCGCGAGTGACGCGGTACATGACGGCGGAGCTGAGGGGGCAATCGAAGAGATGCTCGAAGGCCTGCCCCCGCGCGCGCAGCAGGCGCTCCGCGGGGCTCCCCCGACGCACGCTCACCCAGCGCGGCCGGAGGGCGCGGAGCTTGTCGAGGTACATGCCGTCATCGCCCTCGTGGTTGACGTACTCGACGCGGTTGCGCAGGTCCTCCGTCCAGTACTCGCCCAGGAAGGACGTCGCGCTGTCGTAGGCGACCACGTCACCGGGGCGCAGCTCCTGCTCGCGCAGGCGCATCGCGTCCAGCGGCCACAGCCAGCCAATCTGCAGACGAATCCTGTCTTCGTCCCGCACGTCCGGCGAGGCGCGCGGGCCCACCGTCGGCAGCACGCGATAGCCCACCGAGGCCTTCGCGAAGGACGCCACGCAGAGGAACGCCGCGAGGGCGGACAGCGGCGCCTGGAGATAGCGCGTGCCCACCTGCCGGTGCAGCACGGCGAATGCGACCAGCCCCGCGGCGGGAAGCGCCAGCGTGAAGCGCCCCCACCACGCGGCGGGCACCAGCACCGCCAGGCCCGCGAGCAGCGACAGCGACAACCTGAACCAGCGCTCGCGACTGAAGAGGGCGGAGGCGCTCACCCACAGCAGCGCGGGCAGGAGCAGATACGGAAAGAGCCAGCCAAAAGCGCGCTCGCGCACGTCGGGCCAGTACATCCCCTCTCTCGCGCTCCAGTTGTCCACCATGCGCTCGAACGCTCCGGGCGCGCCGAAGAAGGCGGGCGGCCCGGCGATTTCATCCGCGCCGATGGTGCCCACGAGCTCCCGGCCCAGCACCCGCATCCGCGCGGGCCAGAACGGATTGCCGGTGCGCGCCGCGTTCTCCACGTACGTGGGCGCGCCCAGCCAGAGCAGCAGCGACACCGCGAGCCCCGCCTGCCCCAGCGTCCGCCACCGCGCGCCCTTCGCGCGCCACAGCACGAGCCCCCCGCGCACGAGCAGCAGCGGCGACAGCAGCGCGAGGTGGAACAGGCCCGTCACCTTGGTGCCCGCGTACAGGCCCAGCGCCAGCAGCGTCAGCGTGCGCGCGACGGGGCTCCAGTCCTTCTCGGTGAGGAAATAGAAGGCGGTGATGAACAGCGCGCCCGCCACCACGTCCGCGTGCGAGGTGTGGAGCTGGAGGAACACCGCCGGCAGGGCGAGCCACATCGCGCCCAGCGACGCGGCCAGCGCGGGGCTCGCGCTCGCACGGCGACAGAGCGCGGCCACCGCGAGCGCTCCCAACAGGCCGAAGGGAACCTGCGACAGGTCATCCAGGCGCGTGTGCCGGGGCAGCAGCACGTTCCAGACGGAGAGCAGCTCGGTGAGCTCGGGGTAGCCGTTGACGTACCAGACGGAGGTGTCCACCCAGGCGATGCTGCCCGTCTGCACCGCGTAGTTCGTCTTGGGGACGTGGTACCAGACGACGTCCCAGGCCCAGTTGGGGAAGGACCAGGCGATGACACTGGAGAGCATGAGCGCGCACGCTGCGGGCAACAGCGCCCAGGCGGCCAGCTCCTGGCGCCGATGGATGTCTCGCAGGAGCCGCACGGGAGCGCCTACGTCCGCGCGCAGCCGGGCGAGCAGTTGCGCGACGCCAACGCGCGACACAGCCACCGCGAGCATGGCGCCGTGGAGCACGAGCCCCGCGACAGCGAGCTGCACGCGGCCCAACTGCCCCAGCAGGCCCAGTCCCTGGACACAGGTGAGGATGCTCGCGGCACCGAAGAGGAGCGCGGCCATCCAGCGCTCCAGCGTGGAGCGCTCACGCAAAAGCGCGGCGGACAGCGCCCAGGCGGCGACCACCGCCAGCCACGTCTCCAAGGTCCAGAGCAGCCAGCCCATGCGCGTGACTCAGCGGCCCACGGCGAGGGTGCGCTCGTACAGCGTGCGCACCCGCTCCGCCAGCTCTCCCGCGTCCTGTCCCAGCGACTCCGGTGGCAGGGCAGGAAGCACGCGCACGCGCATGGACGCCCGCGCGTTCATCCACGGGCCGTCTCCGTCGAGCAGTTGCGTCGTGCCCTCCACGACGATGGGCACCACCGGCACATGCTCCTCCAGCGCGAGCTGGAAGGCGCCGCGCTTGAAGGGCAGCCGCTGGCCACCGGTGGCATAGGTGCCCTCCGGGAAGATGAGGACAGGCATGCCCCGGCGCAGCCACTTGCGGCACGGGTCCAGCAGTTGGTGCAGGGCGCTGGACGAGCCCCGGACGATGGGCACGTAGGCCAGCAGCGTCATCATCCAGCCCACCAGCGGCAGGTTGAACAGCGACGCCTTCGCCACGAACTTGTACGGGTGGTTCAGCCCCATGACGGCGAGGATGTCCATGGCGGACTGGTGGTTGACCACGATGACGCACGGGCCTTTGGGCAGGTGCTCCTTGCCCTCGAAGCGCGTGCGCCAGCCCGGGGACAGGTGCAGCCACAGCCAATGGCACCAGCCACACACCAGCCAGTGCAACATCCGGCGGTCCCGGTCGAAGGGACAGGTGACCAGCAGCAGCAGCGCGCCCAGCGTGAAGAGCACGGGCGCGGTGAGCAGGAAGACGACCCAGAACCAGACGGTGACGAGGTACTTCATCGAGGAGGGCCGGAAGGCTCGAGGCGATAGGTCATCATCGGACACCGGACATAGCGTGCCGGGAGGGGGCGATACAGCCACCACCGCCCGGGCACGCGCGAGACGCCTGCCCGGAGGGCGGGCGTCTCAGGGCAACAGGATACCCCGAATCGCCTCCTTCGAGGCATCGAAGCAAGCCTCCCAGGCCACCACGGATGGAAGGCCGATGACCCGTGCGACCTCCGAGGCCCGCCGTTAGAGCAGGCCCCCGGGGCGCGCTTTCGGACGCTCCAGACGTCACGCGCACATCACTGCACGCACTCTGGCTTGCCGCGAGGCGACTGGAGCGGCGTAAGGTGCCCCCCCACGAAGTCACTCCGAGGAGGCAACGGAATGGACGCGCAGGGCCTGCACATCGAGACGCACCCCCGAGAGGGAGACCCGCTGCTGCGCGCCACGCGCCCGGACCCGTGCACGGTGGTGCTCTTCGGCGCGACGGGAGACCTGGCGCAGCGCAAGCTGTTCCCGGCGCTCTTCGAGCTGGCGCGCGCCAACCTCCTGCCGGACCACTTCTCCGTCGTCGCCTTCAGTCGCTCGCAGCTCGACGACGAAGCCTTCCGCGACCACGTGAAGGAGGGGCTGAAGAAGTTCGCGCGCACCCAGCCGCTCGACGAGGCGACGTGGCAGAAGTTCGCCCCGCGCCTGGAGGGAATCTCCGGCGGCTATGACGACCCGGCCGCCTTCAAGCGCCTGCGCGAGCGGCTGGAGCAGGTCGCCCAGCGACAGGGCACCGAGGGCAACCAGCTCTACTACCTGGCCACGCCCGCCTCCACCTTCCCCCAGATTCTGCACAGCCTGGCCGGCGCCGGACTGGTCAAGCGCGAGGAGCACCCCCTCCAGAAGCCCTGGCAGCGGCTGGTCATCGAGAAGCCCTTCGGCCATGACTTGGAGAGCGCGCGCGCGCTGAACCGCGAGCTGGCGGCGGTGCTGGACGAGAAGCAGATCTTCCGCATCGACCACTACCTGGGCAAGGAGACCGTCCAGAACATCCTGGTCTTCCGCTTCGCCAACGCCATCTTCGAGCCGCTGTGGAACCGCAACCACATCGACCACGTGGAAATCACGGCGGCGGAGTCCATTGGCGTGGAGGGCCGCGGCGGCTTCTACGACGAGACGGGCGTCATCCGGGACATGGTGCAGAACCACCTGCTCCAGGTGCTCGCGCTGTGCGCCATGGAACCGCCGGTGTCCTTCGGCGCGGAGGACATCCGCGACGAGAAGAACAAGGTGTTCCGCGCGCTGCGCCCCGTGGAGGGCAAGGAGGTGGCGCGCTCCGTGGTGGCCGGCCAGTACGAGGGCTACCTCAAGGAGAAGGGCGTGAAGCCCGACTCGCGCACGCCCACGTACGTGGCCATGAAGCTCAGCGTGGACTCGTGGCGCTGGGAGGGCGTGCCCTTCTACCTGCGCGCGGGCAAGGGCCTGAAGAAGCGGATGACGGAGGTGTCCATCCACTTCAAGTCGGTGCCCGTCGGCCTGTTCTCCGGCGAGGGCGCCACCTGCCAGCGGCTGCAGCCCAACGTGCTCACGGTGCGCATCCAACCCCAGGAGGGCATCGCCCTCTCCTTCGAGTCCAAGGTGCCCGGCGAGGACGTCAACATCGCGGGCGTCACCATGGACTTCAACTACGAGGAGAGCTTCCAGAAGCCGGTGCCGGAGGCGTACGAGCGGCTGCTCCTGGACTGCATGCGCGGCAACGCCACCCTCTTCGCGCGGCAGGACAGCGTGGAGCAGGCGTGGGCCTATGTGACGCCCATCCTCCAGGCCCTGGAGTCCGGCGAGGGCGGCACGGTGCACTCCTACGCGGTCGGCAGCACCGGCCCCCAGGCCGCCTCCGCGCTGCTCGCCCGCGACGGGCGACGGTGGACGCAGCTATGAACTCGCTGCCTCCCCGCGTCCTCCCGCCGGAGAACCTGGCCCGCGCCGCCGCCGAGTGGATGGCGCGCTCGCTCCAGATGTCGCTGGCGATGAACCGGCGGGTGAGCCTGGCCGTGTCGGGCGGAGGCACGCCGGGGCCCGCGTACCGGGAGCTGTCGCGCCTGGTGCTGCCGTGGGAGCGGGTGGACCTGTACTTCGTGGACGAGCGCTTCGTTCCGCCGGATGACGCGGACAGCAACTACCGCATGGTGGAGGAGACGCTGATTGCGCCGCTGCGGCTGTCGCCGTCCCAGGTGTTCCGGATGGAGGGCGAGCGCGGGGACCGCGAAGTCGCAGCGCGCGAGTACGAGGCGCGCCTGCCGCCGATGCTGAACGTGGTGTTGCTGGGGATGGGAGAGGACGGGCATACGGCCAGCCTCTTCCCCGGCCACCCGGCGCTGGAGGAGAAGAGCCGGCGCGTGCTGTCCGTGGTGGGCCCCAAGCCGCCGCCCTGGCGGATGACGCTCACGATGCCGACGCTCCTGTCAGCGAGCGCGGTGCTGATGCTGGTGGCGGGCGCGGGCAAGCGGGAGACGGTGCACCGGGCGCTCGCGGGAGACCTGGCGCTCCCGGCGGCCCGGGTGACGAATGCGCAGTGGATGTTGGACTCCGCCGCCGCGGGACGGTGAGCGGGCCATCTTCGGAGGAATCATGAGTGCGGCAGCGAGCGCCCAGACGGGCGCGCAGTTCGGCGTGGCGGGAATGGGCGTCATGGGCGCGGCCCTGGCCCTGAACATCGCGGACCACGGCTTCCGGGTGACCGCCTGGGACCGGCATCCGGAGCGCATCGACGAGATGCACAAGAAGTACGGGCATCCGGAGATAAAGGGCACCGCGTCCCTGGAGGAGTTCGTGTCGCGGCTGGAGCGCCCCCGGCGCATCCTGCTGATGATTACGGCGGGCGCGCCGGTGGACCAGATGATGGAGCGGCTGTTCCCGCTCCTGTCGCCGGGCGACGTCATCATGGACGCGGGCAACTCCTGGTTCCAGGACACGCGGCGGCGCGAGGAGCTCTGCAAGACGAAGGGCTTCCACTTCCTCGGCGTCGGCGTGTCCGGCGGCGAGGAGGGCGCGCGGCACGGCCCGTCCATCATGCCCGGCGGCCCGACGGAGGCGTATGCGCTGGTGAAGCCGGTGCTGGAGTCCATCGCCGCGCGCACGGACGAGGGCCTGTGTGTCACCCACGTGGGGCCGGATGGCGCGGGCCACTTCGTGAAGATGGTGCACAACGGCATCGAGTACGCGGACATGCAACTGCTCGCGGAGACGTACGACGTGCTGCGCCGGGGCCTGGGCCTGTCGGCGGAGGGCGTGGCGGACCTCTTCTCGCAATGGAACAAGGGCATCGCCGAGTCCTTCCTCCTGGAGACCAGCATCAAGGTGCTGCGCAAGAAGGACGCGGAGACGGGCAGGCCGCTGGTGGACCTGGTGCTGGACAAGGCCGGGCAGAAGGGCACGGGCAAGTGGACGGTGCAGGTGGCGCTGGATTTGGGCGTGCCGATTCCCTCCATCGCCTCCGCGCTGGATGCGCGCAACCTGTCCTCGATGAAGGACCAGCGCGTGGCGGCGAGCCAGAAGCTCAAGGGCCCCTCGGAGGCGCTGTCCGCCGAGGAGAAGGCGCAACTGGGCGCGTGGGCCCATGACGCGCTCTACGCGGCGCGCGTGGTGACGTACGCGCAGGGCATGCGCCTCATCCAGACGGCGTCCGAGGAGTACAAGTGGAACGTCTCCCTGGCGGAGATGGCGCGCATCTGGCGGGGCGGCTGCATCATCCGCGCGAAGCTGCTCACCCCGCTGCGCGAGGCCTTCACGCGCCAGCCGGAGCTGCCCAACCTCCTCGTGTCGGACGCCTTCGCGCCGGTGCTGGAGAAGATGGCGCCGTCGTGGCGCAAGCTGGTGGGCACGGCGACGAAGCTGGGCATCCCCATCCCCGTGTTCAGCTCGTCGCTGGCGTACATGGACAGCTACCGCAGCGCGGAGCTGCCGCAGAACCTCACCCAGGCCCAGCGTGACGACTTCGGCGCGCACACGTACCAGCGCCGGGACAAGCCCGACGCCGGCTTCGTGCACTCGGACTGGAGCAGCTAGCCAGGCGTTGAAGCCTGGAGCCGGGGTGACGTCCTCACCCCGGCTTCGGCGGCGTGGCGCGCAGCTCCGCGCGGCGAATCTTGCCGCTCACCGTCTTGGGCAGCTCGGTGACGAACTCCACCTCGCGCGGGTACTTGTACGGCGCCGTGGTGCGCTTCACGTGCTCCTGGAGCTCCTTCGCCAGCGCCTGTGACGGAGTGAAGCCCGGGGCCAGCACCACGTAGGCCCTCACGCGCTGGCCAATCTTGTCGTCCGGCACGCCAATCACCGCCGACTCCGCCACCGCCGAGTGCTCCAGCAGCGCGGACTCCACCTCGAACGGCCCCACGCGGTAGCCGGACGTCTTGATGACGTCGTCCGCGCGGCCCACGAACCAGAAGTAGCCCTCCGCGTCCCGCACCGCCCTGTCCCCGGTGACGTACCAGTCGCCCCGGCGGCAGGCCGCGTTGGCCGCGTCATCGCCCAGGTACTCCTGGAACAGCCCCACCGGCCGCTCCGGCGCCACCCGCACCGCGATGTCGCCCTCCTGGCCGTCCTTCACCTCCTGGCCCGTGTCGTCGATGACGCCCACGGTGAAGCCCGGGGACGGCTTGCCCATGGAACCCACGCGCGGCGCCACCGAGGGGAACATGCCCACCACCACCACCGTCTCCGTCTGGCCGTAGCCCTCGCGGATGTGCAGCCCCGTGGCCGCCTTCCACGAGTCGATGACCTCTGGATTCAGCGGCTCGCCCGCGCTCACCGTGTGGCGCAGCTCCGTCAGGTCCACGGCCTGGAGGTCCTGAAGCACCAGCGCGCGCCACGCGGTGGGCGGCGCGCAGAAGGTGGTGACGCGCTGGGACTCCAGCACCTCGAGAATCTTCGCCGCGTCGAAGCGGCCCCGGAAGTCGTAGACGACGTTGCACGCGCCCTGGCTCCACGGCCCGAAGAGCTTGCCCCAGGCGCACTTGGCCCAGCCCGTGTCGCTCAACGTCAGGTGCCGGTCCTCCGGCGTCAAATCCAGCCAGTAGCGCCCGGTAATCACGTGGCCCAGGCCGTAGCTGGCGTGCGTGTGCAGCACCATCTTCGGCATCCCGGTGGTGCCGGACGTGAAGTAGATGAGCAGCGGGTCCTCTGCCCGCGTGGGCGAGAAGACCTGGCCATGCGCGCCGGTGCCCAGCGTGCCCGCCTCGTAGGAGACCCACGGCGCGGGCGCGCCCTTGCCCACCGCGACCCAGGTCTCCACGCGGCCCGTGCCCGCGAGTCCCTCGAAGCGGTCCAGGCAGCTCATGTCCGCGATGACCGCGTTGGCGTCCGCCGCCACCAGCCGGTAGCGGATGTCCTTGACGGTGAGCATGGGCGTGCCGGGCATGAAGACGATGCCCGCGCGGATGCAGCCCAGCACCATGAACCACCACTCGGGGACGCGGGGCATGATGATGAAGACGCGGTCGCCCTTCTTCAGCCCCAGGCCCGTGAGGAACTGCGCGGCATGAATGGAGCGCTGCCGCACGCCCTGCCACGTGAAGCGCTGCTCGCGGCCGGACTCGTCGGACCACAGGAGCGCCAGCGACTCCGGGCGCTCGGCGGCGTGCCGGTCCACCACGTCGGTGGCGAAGTTGAAGTGCTCGGGCCGCTCCCATCGGAAGTCCCGGTGGGTGGCCGCGTAGTCGCTCATGTTGCGGGGCGCGAACTCTGGCATGCGGGCGAGCCTGCCACGCAGGATGCGCCCGTGCGCGACACGAGCCCGCGTTCGCACGGTGGACAACAGCGCGGCAGCCAGATGGGCGGCGCGCGGCGGGCATCCCTCCAGGAGTGACCTCCACGCCAGCACCGCGCGGTGCCCCAGGCCCGGAGTGACGACTCCCTCCAAAATGCGAAGGGGCCGGCCCTGATGGACCGACCCCCTGACGGCTTCAGGCTCCGAAGAAGCGACTGCTCAGTTCAGCTCCATGCACGGGACGATGTTGCCCAGCCCGTTGCACGTCAGCATCGCGTCCATCAACTGCTTCTCAGCCAGCGCCGTGTGGCCGGCGGCCAGCTCGCGGCGGATGCCCTCGCGCTCGGCCAGCAGGTGCAGCCACGGGTCCGGCGTGCCCTCGGCGAAGCCGCGCAACGCGCTCAGCGCCGTGGCATCCACCACCGCGCTCCCCGTGTGCACCAGCGCCCCGAAGTAGATGTCCCGCTCCCCCGAGCGACGCAGCGACTCCAGGAGCGCCGTGGCGTCCTTCTTCGTCTCGCGCTCCCTCAGGAGCCCCGCATATCCCTGCGCCAGCGGCGCCCTCGCGGCGAAGTCCTTCGTCGCCACCTGCCGCACATACTCCTGCAGCACCGAGCCCCCACCCAGCGTGTCCAACTCCTTCGCCAGCGGCAACAGCGCCTCCACGTCCTCCTTCGAAGTCACGGTGCGGACCGCCTCGTACAGCGCCGCGCGAGCCACCACCGGCCGCTGCGCGAGCTGCTTCACGTCCCAGGGCGCGTCCCCCGTCAGCGTCAGCCACGCATCCGTGACTTGCCGCCGCCACCGCACGCGCTCCTCCGCCAGTTGCGTGCGCAGCTCCGCGGCCATCCGGCGGGCCTCCGCGCTCCAGCCCTCTTCACCCAGCGAAGCCACCGTGTCGAACGACGCAGCCGCGCGGTCCAGCAAGTCCCGCTCGCGCAACACCAGCGCGCGGTTCCACAGCGCCTGCGCGTGATTCGGATTCTGCCGCAGCGCGCTCGTCAAGAGGCCCAGGGCCTCCTCGTACCGCTGCCGGCTCAGCGCGACGACGGCCTGGTCGTTCGCCTTGTCCGCGGACTCCGGCTCCCGGCCGAGGAACGCCTCCGCCTGCTGCCAGTCACCGCGCAGCGCATACGCCGCGGCGATTCCCCTGAAGTCGTGCCGCTCCTCCAGCTCCGCCAGCGGACGCAGCGGCAACATCTCCGTCGCCTGGCTGGTACCGCGCATCGGGCTGTAGGGGAGGAAGCGGTCCGCCTTCGGGTGACTCAACCGCGCCTCGAAGGTGCGGGAGTCCGCGCTCGAAAGCCATACCTCGCCCGGAATCTCCACCGGGGCCTGAAAGCGGATGAACACCGTCGCCAGGCCCGCCGCCATCGCCAGCGGCAGCGCCGTGCGGTAGACCTTCTGGAGCCTGGCCCGCAGCGGCACCACCTTCGCGGTCACCGGCTCCACCACGTCCGGCGACTCGGCCACGGGCGCCGCGCCCCCCAGCGCCCTCGCGGCCAGCAGCTCCAGTTGCAGCAAGTCCCTCAGTCCCGACTCACACTCCGCGCACCGCGTCAGGTGCTGGCGAAAGGCCTCCGCCTCCGTGGCGGACAGCTCTCCGTCCACGAAGAGGTGCAGTCGGTTGTTGGTGCATGGCGTCGTCATGAGCTCGTTGCCCCCCGCTCCCGGGCCACCGCTACCTGTGGCAGCAGCAAGTCCTTCAGGTCCCTGCGCGCCAGGGTGAGCCAACTGCCCACCGTGCCCACGGGAACGTTGAAATGCTCGGCGATGGCGTTGTAGCGCTTGCCCTCGGCGTGCAGCCGGTAGGCGTCGCGCAGGTGCGGCTTCAGCCGCTCCACCGCTTTCTGGAACTCCTCGGTGCTGACCAGCTCCCAGTTCTCCTGGGCCTCCCCCTGCGCCACCCCCTCCTGCACCAGGGCAAGGTGTGGCATCCCCCGCGACTCCGTACGCTGCCTGCGGCAAAAATCCAGGAAGCGGTTGGTCATCGTCGTGCACAACCACGCCGCCGCCGCCGCGTCCGTCCGGTCCTTCAACGCCTCGAATTCGTTCATCGCCCGCTCGAAGGTCTCCTGGACCAGGTCCTCCGCCTCCAGGCTCGAACGGGCGGACAACCGGCGCGCCAGACCCAGCAGGCTGGGCCGGTGCTGTCGGATGAACGCCTCGTAGCGCCTCCGCTCCCGGTTGAAGAGATTTGCCATGTTGTCCTACATGCTCGCGCGGCAGGTTTCCCAGTCAAAGACGCGAAGGCGCCCGTTCCTTGAGAAAAAAGTGCAAGGACACAGACAAGCAAATGCCCGGAGGGGGGTCATTCCCGTCCGGGCATGGATCTCCAGGGGTGGGGTGCGGGCCCCGCCGCTGGTGAGGGAAGCGGCCTAGCGGGGCTCCGGAGCGGAGGCCAGGGCGGGGGTGGACGGCATCGGCAGAGGCTTGCGCTGGCGCTGAACCCCCACCTCGGTGGCGCAGTCCACGTAGTTGTTCTTCACGTGGGCGTCCGCGGCACTCGACTCGACGACTTGGACACTCGGGGACTGCTTGGAACCGGGCGTCATGCGCTCGCTCCTCGTGCTGGGATACAGGCAGCACGTACAAGTTGCTGGTGGATGAAACTTTGAAGCTGTCGCCGTCCTTAACATGCTCCGCTGCGTTTCCGTGAGAGGGCGGGGGGTGGCTTGAGTCATGAAATCCAAGGATTTCTCAATGAGCGCGGATGCGTCCCGGTTGGCTTTGGAATGGCAGGTCTGGCTGGTGGAGAACCTCGCGCTGGGGGTGACGCGGGAGGAGGCGTGTCGCGCATTGATGGGCGTGGGCGTGGGTGAAGACGTGGCGAGGGAAGAGGTGGCGCGCGTGGAGGCGCACCCGTTCTTCCAGGCGTGTCAGCGGTTGGGGCGGCGCTACGGTTGGCTGGAGTCCGTGATGGATGTCTACAGCACGCTGCACCGGCAGTCGGGCGGGCATGCGGGGCTGGAGCGGCGGGAGGGGTTGAGCGCCGACGAGTTCTTCACGCGCTACTACTTCGGGCACCGGCCGGTGGTGCTGACGGGGTTGATGAAGGACTGGCCCGCGCTGGAGCGCTGGACGCTGCCGTACCTGGCGGAGCGCGCGGGGGACGCGGAGGTGGAGGTGATGACGCGGCGGGAGTCGAACCCGGACCACGCGCCCGAGCCGGAGAAGCACCGCGAGACGATGCGCTTTTCCGACTACGTGCACCGCGTGGCGACGGGCGGCGCGACGAACGACTACTACATGGTGCCGCGCAACGAGAACTGGCAGCGCGACGGCCTCAAGCCACTGCGCGACGACGTGCGCGCGCCCCAGGGCATCATCGACGCGCAACTGCGGCCGGACATGATGACGCTGTTGTTGGGCCCGGCGGGCACCGTCACCCCGCTGCACCACGACAACATGAACGTGCTGCTGGCGCAGGTGATGGGGCGCAAGCACATCAAGCTCATCCCCTCCTTCCAGCGGCACCTGATGTACCCGCGCTACGGGACGTTCAGCCACGTGGACGCGGCTCATCCGGACGGCGAGCGCTACCCGCTGTACTCGGAGGCGCACGTGGTGGAGGCCGTGCTGGAGCCCGGGGAGCTGGTGTTCATCCCCGTGGGCTGGTGGCACTGGGTACACGCGCTCGACGTGAGCGCGTCCGTCACGTTCCACCACTTCCTCGTGCCCCAGGGGAACACGTACCTGCCCACGCCCCTCTGAAAGAGGCCCAGGCTCAGTCGGACGTCTCCACCAGCAGCACGTGGTGCGTCCAGCCGTTGCGGGCATCGCGCGCGAGCCACTTCTGTCGCTCGTCGCGCAGGGCCACCGCGGGCGCGGTGCCCTGGCGGATGCGCTGGCGCACGCCGTCGAAGAAGCGGCCGGCCGCGTCGGGGATGTCCACGGTGGAGGCGAGCACCGCGCGCGCGCCCGCCTCGATGAAGGCCGCGGGCAGGCTGAAGGGCTCGTGCGTGGTGGTGGAGGCCAGCCGGCCCGCGCTGCACGCCGCGAGGAAGACGAGGGGCGCGGCCGCCAGCCTCTGCTTCCGGACGATGTCCGCCGTCAGCGCGTAGCGGCCGTTGCCCTCGGGCGACAACACCACCAGCGCGGCGTCGGAGAGGACGGGGTCGCTGATGCCGTGCGCGTGAATCTCGATTTCCGTCGCGTCCGACATGCGGGAGAGCACGCGCGAGGGCGTGGCGTCCGAGCCCGACAAGAGCTCCAGCGCCGTGGGCTCCGGCTCGGTCGGCGGCGTCCAGTTGGGCAGCCGGGGCAGTTGCAGCAGCGCGGGCGCCTCCACGCTGGAGACCACCAGTCGGCGGGATGTGGGCGCCCCTCCGGCGGGCGGGAGCGTGCGTCCCATGCGGAAGCTCCACGGCTGCTCCGAGGGAAGCAGGTCCGTGCGCCCGAAGACGGGCGCCCAGGCCAGCACGTCCACCTGGGGGCAGCCTCGCAGCGCCTGCCGCACCCGCTCGGGGACGAGCTGCGCGCTGAGACTCTCGGCGAAGGGCGCCTTGCGGTCTCCCTGGTAGTCACCCACCAGCTCGCCGTTCGGTCCACGCGCGACGGCCACGGAGCGCTCGCTGTGCACGGCGGCGGCCAGCGCGCACTTCGCGGGGACCTGCGTCTCCAACTGCGCGGCCATCAACTCCAGCACCCGCGCGTAGTCGCCGGTGCGCCCCGCATCGGTGACGAGCGAGGAGTAGCTCAGCGTCCACGACTCGCGCGCCAGCACGTCGGTGGACGGCAGCTTCCGCGCGTCCTCGATGGCGCGCGTGAGCAACTCCACGCCCCGCGCGTGCTCCCGGTCCAGCGCGAAGCGGCCCTCGATGTAGCGCGCATATACCGCGTCGCCGGGGATGGGATTGCTGACCCGCGCGACGTCGAGCACGTGGTGCAGCCGCTCCGCGTCCTTCGGGTCTGGATGCGCGCGCGCCAGCTCCGCGAACGTCGCGCCGAACATCAGGTCCAACGGCGCCTGGGGGCACGCGGCGGCGGCGTCCAGCGCGCCCCGCGCGGCCTCCGGGCGCAGCGCCAGGTAGTACGTGTGGGCCTGATTGATGTGGGACCAGTAGCAGGTGTCGATGCGATCGCGCCCGCCACGAGCGGACCATTCCTCCACGTAGGCAATCGCGCTGGAGAAATCGCCGCGGTCTCTCGCGATGTGGTTGAGGTTCTCCAGCGCCGTCAGCTCCAGGTCCCACTCCTGGAGCTGGCGCGCCCAGGACCAGGCGGTGCGCGTGTGCTGCTCGGCCTCCGTCAGCCGCCGCAGGTCCGCGTAGAGGATGCCCAGGCGGATCTCCAGCTCCACGCAGCGCGTGGAGAAGGCGCCCTCGCGGCAGCGCTGGAGCGCGTTGAACAGGCGCTGCTCGGCCTTCCACCACTCGCCGTCCGCCGTCTCCTTGCGCGCGAGCTCCCGCTCCAGGAAGAGGTTGAACCAGGAGTCCTGCTCGCGCTGGGCGCGAGACACCAGGTCCGGCAGGTAGCGCAGCGCGGCCTTGTTGTGCAGCGCCAGCCCCACGAAGAGGTCGTCCTCCCCGGAGGCGCGCACCGACTCCACCAGCGACTCCGGCGCGCTGACGCGCTTGCGCACCAGCTCCGCGTAGCCCTTCGAAAGCTCGCCCCGGCGGGCGAAGTCGCGAGAGGCGACGCGCGTCACGTAGTCCCCGAGCGAGGAGCCTCCCTGGATGCGGTCCAGCTCCCGCGCCAGCGGAATCAACGCCAGCACGCGCTCCTTGGACGGCGCCGCGCGGACCACGTCGTAGAAGTGCTGCCGCACGACGCCCGGGCTCTGACGCGCCTCCTGGAGAGGCAGCGGCGCTTGCGCGTCGTCCATCAGCGCCAGCGTCGCGTCGCGCGCGCCACGCCACTTGCGGGCCCGCTCCTGCGTCTCCTCGCGCAGCGTCAGCGCGTGCGCCTTCGCCTCGCGGCTCCACCCCTGCTCACCGAGCGCGGCCACCTTCTCGAAGGTCTCCGCCGCCTTCATGGTGAGGCCCATGTCGCGGAGCACCAGCGCGCGGTTCCACAAGGCCTGCGGGTGCGCGGGCTTCGACGCCAGCACACCGTCCAACAGGCGCAGCGCCTTCTCGTGCGCTCCCCGCGCGAGGTGCACGGCGGCCAGGTCGCTGTCGCGGTCCGGTGACGCGGTCATCCGCTCCAGGAAGGAGCCGGCCTGGTTCCACTCGCTCTGCAAGCCGTACGCGGCCGCGATGCCCGCCCAGTCGCCGTCCTCCTCCAGCCGGGCCAGCTCCTTCAACGGAATGGGCTCGGGCGGAATGAGACAGCCACCGGCGGAGACGCGCGGGCGATAGCGGTCGGCCTCCGGATAGGTGAGTCGGGCCTCGATGCGCGCGGATGCCCGGCGCTCGGCCCAGAACCGCGTCTCCACCCCGTTCCCCCCGGACGGTGTGCGCGCGAGCAGGAAGGTGACAACGAGCACGGGCGCGGCCAACGCCAGGACCAGTGCCTTGTCGTACGTCGACTTCAACATGCTGCCCCCTCGGGCAACTCCCCCAAGCAGCCGCCCACGCGTCGGGTTCTACACCAACCCTCCTGCTGTCGCCGACTTTCGACGGAAATGAGACACCCCGCTCCTCCGAGGAGGACGTTCGGGAGTCCACGTCCGCCTCGTACGAACGGACATGTCTCCAAATCCTCGCGCGCGCGGAGGACGCAGGTCTGGATTTCCCGTGCAACGGCAGACGTGCGGGACGACGGCGCGTCCCCAGGCCGGGCAGCAGGCGAGCCGCGCGCGACGAGAGGTGGCTCGGGCACCCACCCACGACGCGGCGCTCCATCCCCCGAGAATCATTGCGTCATGAGACAAGCGGCGAACGAGGACGAAGGCGCCGTGTCGCTTCGAGCCACTGCGAGCAAGCGACCGAGGGCACGACGTCCTGGGGGTTGGCAGCCAGTCACGAGCGGGAAGTAGCACGCCCGGCCGGGTGTCCCCATGCGCCAACCCGGAATGAAAGGACCTCGTTTGACCGCATTCCTTCGACTCGCCGCCCTGGTGTTTGTGGTTCCCTCACTCGCTTCCGCTGAAGTGGTGTGGAAGGGCGACTTCGAGACCGGAAACATTTCGCAGTGGACGCGCTCGCAGAGCGTCTCCAACAGCCGCCTCCAGGTGGTGACGGACATGGTGCGCGAAGGCCGCTATGCCCTGAAGGCCACCGTGCGCCAGGGCGATGACCCCATCGGCGCGAGCGGCAACCGCAACGAGCTGCTCTACATCAGTGAGGAGAAGACGGGCTCCACGTACTTCTACAAGTGGAGCACGCTGTTCCCGCAGAACTACCCGCTGTCGGACGGGTGGCAGGTGTTCGCGCAGTGGCACCAGGAGGGCTGCTGTGGCTCGCCGCCGCTGGAGTTCTTCGTGAAGGGAGACCGGATGTTCCTGCGCGTGGGCGGCTCCGAGGCCCCCATCTCCTGGGAAGGTCCCCTCTCCCGAGGCGAATGGCACGACTTCGTGCTCCAGGTGAAATGGTCGTCCAACACGAAGGTCGGCTTCGTCCAGCTCTGGCACAACGGGAAGGTGGCGCTGCCGAAGACGATGGGCGCCACGCAGTTCGGCAGCGAGATGAACTACCTGAAGCTCGGCCTGTACCGCGAGGACACCATCAAGCCCGAGGCGAGCGTGTACCACGATGGCTTCACCATGAGCACCGCGCTCGAGGACGTGATGCCGCCCGCGCCGGCTCCCGAGCCCGTCCCCGAGCCCGCGCCGGAGCCGACCCCCACGCCCACTCCGACGCCGACTCCGGATACCACGCCGACGCCGGAGCCCACCCCCACCCCGATTCCCAC
>NZ_JABXEM010000202.1:0-22081 GCF_013372595.1 Myxococcus sp. AM011 | reverse complement strand
CCCCCATTCTCCCGTGAGGGAGCGGTGGGAAAGTTGGCGGGGAATGGGCTCGCGCCAACTGCCCCGAGGGACGGTGGAAGGGGATTGCTCACCCAGGCGTCATCGCGCGACGGGTGCCGTCCGGAACACGTCAGCCCCAGGGCCCGGAGGGCACCCTCGACTTCTCGCGCTCGACGCCCGTGGGCTCAGTGCGCGGCGGGAGGCGACGGCGATGTCAGCGCATCCGCGCGCTGGAGGTCCCTGA
The DNA here is from genome assembly GCF_013372595.1 of Myxococcus sp. AM011. Taxonomy (NCBI): domain Bacteria; kingdom Pseudomonadati; phylum Myxococcota; class Myxococcia; order Myxococcales; family Myxococcaceae; genus Myxococcus; species Myxococcus sp. AM011. Next base: position 21,837 of record NZ_JABXEM010000202.1, on the reverse strand, counting down.
GCAGCTCCGCCTTGCGGGCATCTCGCTGGGCCGCGGAGGTGAAGGCGATGCCCTCCATCGACTCGCGCGCGCCGATGGCCACCCGCGCCAACCCGTCGCGGGAGATGAGGCCCAGCGCGAAGGCCTCCACCGCGGCGCCCACGTAGGTGTCGAAGAAGTGGATGCGCTTCTCTCGCCAGGCGCGGCGGGTCGTCTCTGGCGTATCCACCACGTCATGGATGAACACGGCGTGGACGGCCTGCGGGGCGGCGGTGAGCATCTTGTCGCCGAACTCCACGTCGCCCTGGCCGCTGTCGCCGACGAAGACGAAGCCGTACTCCGGGAACACGCGCACGTAGCGCTGGAAGTTGTCGAACTTCTTCGCGGCGATGCGGGAGTTGCCCAGCAGGTGGGTGAGGCTGCCGGAGAGCACGGCATGCGCGGGGACGCCGTGCTTCTTCAAGGTGTCGAACGTCATGTTCTCCACCGCGCCCAGCGGGTCCATGGGGCGCGCGGTGACGAACGTGAGGTCGCCCTCGCGGCCGGGGATGATGCCGGGCCCGCGGTCCAGCTCCGCGTAGAAGGCGAGCACACCCGGGTACACCGTCTTGGACGGGTAGCGCGTGTCCTTGAGGTTGGCGAAGAAGGTGTCGTCGATGTCGCTGAGGACCTTGTTCTCTCCGCTGGGCGCTGCCTCTCCCTCGCGGAGGATGTGCGCGAGAATCTCTTCCCGCAGCGCCGGGTCGTCCACGTCGTCGAAGAGGAGCTTCTCCAGGTCCTGGTGGTTGTTGCCCGCGTCGAGGAGGTTCTTGAAGGCGGTCAGCTCGCGGCCCTTCACGCTCAGGAACATGTCGCGCAGGGCCCGCTCGGCGGTGGCCGGAGTCCCTCCTCGCTGGAGCGCCGTCACCAGGCTGGCGCGCACCGGCAGGGCGAGCTGCGGGGCACGCTCCCGACAGAGCATCGTCAAGAGGGCGGTGTGGTGGTCTGGCCCGAAGATGCGGTCGTCCATGTCCCCGAGCAGGGACTCGAGGTCGACATTGGCCAGGAGGTAGTTCAGCTCGGAGGCGGTGGCGTCCCGCAGGAGGTCCAGGATGCGGCGCTCCTCGCTGGTGTCGGTGTGGCCGGCCATGAGCGTGCGCAGCGTCTCCAGCTTCTTCGTCGCGGCGTGCGGATCCATGTTGCTCCCCCCATCCCGGCGCGGGGCCGGACTTGGACGTCCGAGCCTACGCGGGGTGCGGTCCGCCGTGGTAGAGGAGAGGCATGTCGACTGTCGCGGGTCCGCTGGAGCTTCGTCCGGACGAAGTCCACGTATGGATTGTCGAGCCCGAGCGCATCCTGGAACCGAAGCTCCTGGATGCCTACTGGGGGCTCCTGGACGCGGATGAGCGCGCGAAGCAGAAGCGCTTCCGCTTCGAGCGTCACCAGAAGCAATACCTGGTGAGTCACGCGCTGGTGCGGCTGACGCTGTCGCGCTACGCGCCGGTGGCGCCCTCGGCGTGGAGCTTCTCGACCAACGCCTACGGGAGGCCGGAGGTGAAGGGCGAGTGGGGCGCGCACCTGCGCTTCAACCTGTCGCACACCGACGGCATGGCGCTGGTGGCGGTGGGCCTGGACGCGGAGCTGGGCGCGGACGTGGAGGACGCGGAGCGACACGGCGAGACGGTGGAGATCGCCGACCACTTCTTCGCGAAGCCAGAGGTCGCCGCGCTCCGGGCCCTGCCCGCGGCCGAGCAGCGCGCGCGCTTCTTCGAGTACTGGACGCTCAAGGAGTCCTACATCAAGGCGCGCGGCGCGGGCCTGTCCCTGCCGTTGGACCAGTTCGCCTTCCACCTGGAGGCCGGCAAGGAGCCGCGCATCTCCTTCGATGCGCGGATGGTGGACACGCCGGAGACGTGGCGCTTCATGCAACTGCGCCCGTCCACGAGGCACCAGGCCGCCGTGGCCATGCGGGGGGCCCGGGACAGGCCCTTCCGCGTGAGCTGGCGGTTCACCGTGCCGCTGGAGTCGGACGGGCCTCCTCGCGTCGAGGAGGCCTGAGCCTCGGGTCCCAGCTCAGGCTGGCCAGGCCCAGGCCCCGGGCGAAGGCTCAGTACGGCTTCTTCCGGGTGTAGTTCTCGCCCAGGCGACAGACGCTCTCGAACATCGCGTGAGTCTTGCGCTGGGTGAGGATGACGATGGCCCGCTCCTGCTCCGTCAAGGGCCGGCCCTCGGCCTTGGCCGTCGCTTCGATGGTGTCCAGGAGCCCGTAGCGCGCGAAGACCTCGTTGTCGCCGGTGAAGGTCTCCCGGCGCATGGCCTCGGTCTGCTGGATGAACTCGTCCTCGCTCACTTTCTCGGAGTCGTCTGACCACAGACACTTGTGCATGTAGTCCACCCCGAGGATGAACAGGCCCGTGGCCCAGTCCAGCTTGAGGACCTCCAGGCCGCCGTTCTCGAGCGGTACCCACTTCACGGTGCGGCAGCCGACGATGTAGTCCTGCGTCGAGCCGTACCGCGTCTCCGAATCCGTTATGTCACCCCTCGTCGGGTTCCAGCCTCTCGTGTCGGGGCGGCGGGGAGATCGTTCCCGCCCACCGCGCATCGAGACGCTCGCGCAGAGGATGCAGGCGCTCTGGCTGGAACTGTCCGCGCGGGCGAGCTGCCGCTCCGCGGCGCGGCCACCCCGGGCTCGTTGGTGAACCCGATGTCGAACTCATTGAGCACGGGCACCGGTTTGCCGTCAAGCATGGCGGGCTCGTAGCTCCACGTCGTCAGCGTGCGGATGACGCCGTCCCCCAGGCCCGACAGCCCTTGGAGCGACTTGCAGTGGGTGACGTTGCCCTCGGCGGTGATGGCGCAGCGGGTGACGATGGCGCCCTTGAGGACGGCGGAGATGCGCGAGCGCAGGTTCTGGGGCAAATCCGCGGAGTGGAACCGGCACCCGGACACGAAGCGGGGCGATGGCCATGGCTCTCTGGCTGCATCAATCAGGGACAGCCCCCGAGGGTCCCCGCGTTCGGTTTGGACCGGTGGATTGAGTTATCCAGGGACTCTGTCGCCAATGGACTCTGTCGAGGGAGGCAGGGTTGTATGGCGACTTCAGAATGGTTGTTGGGGCAGGTTCGAAAGCAAGGGTTGAGTTTACGGGGTTTCGTGTGGTCTTGATTGAGTGGTTTCGTTGGATGTGGGAGTGGATAGGGATTTTCTGGTTCGGCGAATTGCGAATTTCGGGGAGCCTATTGGCGTGCCGTCGTAGCGTCTCAGTTCGTTGATGAACTGCTCCTGCGGCAGGGAAGACGCAGCTTGCCAGGTCACATCGAGGAGGTGAGTGTGAGTGTTTATCGGATGTGTCTCGAAGCAGGTCTGTTCCAAGGGCATCCGGCAGTTGCGTGGTCTCGTCATGTTTCGATGGACTTGGTGGAGGTTTTGAGAAAGTGAGTGGTGCTGATGTGGCGCTTGATTTCCGATGAGGGTTTGGTCGATGCGTTGCGTGGAGAGTATCGGCCAGGAGAGGCGCCTTATGCGCTCATTGAGTTGGCTGAGAGGCTGGGAGGTTTGAGCTTGTCGGCGGATATGTATGTTGTGACAACGCACGGAGGAATGAGGTTGACGACGAATTCAGGTGTCGGAAATGGTTCGAGGGGGGATGAAATTGGAGTGGATCGTCGCGGTGAACGATACGTTGTTTCATATTACGAGGATGGTGGGTGTCGTGCGATCTCTGGTAGAGACTGCCCGGCAAGGGAGTTGTCGGATGTTGTTGAATTGTTTTTATTGCGAATGTTGATTCGGTATGGTGCATTCCTCTGAATGCGTGCGGGATGTCGACGGGGTGACTCGTGTTGGGCGGAATTGTGTTCTTGCGTGGGTGTTTTGGCCTTGGCGGCCAGCGCTCAATTACCCGTGGAGATGGGGCCTATCCCGTTGCCTCGTTGTTCCCTGGCTCCACCGGCGTCGAGGTTGGCTTCGACATCGAGCATCAGGTGTCGCAGGTCCTTGTCTCCGGAGTGCCCCATTCCCTAAGGGCGGTGCGCTGAATGTCACCACGATTCCCGTTGCCACTGATTCGATTCTGGGCGCCGAGTTCACCATCACTTATCGTGCCAAGGCCAGCCCCCCAGAATGCTGTTCAGAGAATGGATTTCCCAGGGGCAGAGCATCCAATTGCGCTCATGTGAAGTTGGAGCCTGTGATGCAGGGATCGCCCAGCGACTTGCGACGCTCTCTGGGCGAACAGATCTCGCTCCAGTTCATGGTTTGTAGGTATGTTCGGACTGCAGGTTGTAGATCGGTGTGGACGCGCGGAAGTTTGACTCGGTAGTTGGGGACATGAAGAATCTTCCCAGGAGGTGTGTCTTGACCGGCGAGCATGCGTTGCTGATCACGTGCAGGGATCCTCGCGAACAACATACTCAAAAGGAATATAGGCTTCGACTGATCCCCATGCAGACTGGATGCCCAGATGAGACTCAAATAGTGAAGTATCTGCGAGGGGGAAGGGTTGTTGTGCTGGCGCCTGGTGTCTTGCGTGACGTGCTTGGGGATGGTGATGTGATTATTGGCTCACCGAGCCTCTTGACGGATGGTGTGTGGACTTGGCCCGGAGAGCTTGCTTATTATGTGGAGCGCTATCATGTGCGTCTCCCTGGTGAGATGATTGAGTATGTGCGGTGTGTGAATTGAAGGGTCTCCGGAAGGTGAGGTTCGTGAGGCGGGGTTGGGGCGCCGGAAGCTGGTGGTATTGAGTCCCCAGGCGGAGGCAGAGGTGCAGGGGGCGGCTGTTGTTCCGAACGAGGGCTGAGGTCGAATGTTCATGGAGCTTGAACAAATCAAGGACCGGATGCTTGTCGGGAAGCACAAGTCATTTACGGTCTGTGTCGACGAGGTAGTTGATTTTCCTGGTTATGTCAGGGCAGTCAGACTTCTTCCGGTGTCGCGCGTTTCTATTCAGTGTGAGCAGTTCGGGCGTGATGAGGGAGGAGTATATTATTGGGGCGATTATCCCTCGCTGGAGGATGCGGTGGCTGCTATTGAGGTGTATCTGGGGTCGCCGCGTTCGGTTTGGACAGGTGGATTGAGTTATCCAGGGACTCTGGCGTCAATGGACTCTGTCGAAGGAGGTGGGCGGCTTGCCAATGCAATCGCAAATGGAGGTGTGCCGTTGCCGCTTGGGGTTGTATGGCGACTTCAGAGTGGTTATTGGAGCAGGTTCGAAAGTAAGGGTTGAGTTTGTGGGGCTTCGTGTGGTCTCGGGTGAATGGTTGTGCTCACGCTGAACGTCGCGGCAGATGACGCGCCTCCGATGGTGGCTTTCCCAGCTCTTCCGAGAGCAGCAAGGTCTTCGCCGGTGCCGGCTGCGGCATGGACAGGATATCGTGGTGGTGGCGACCGACAACGTCCGGGCCCAGCACGCTCAACCTGCGCGACCCCACGACCTCGCAGGGCTCCGGAGTTGCTGGTGGATTCGGAGCCCCGTGTCCGACATGCAGGAAGGGCTTTACCGGGTCTTCAAGTGGACGCTGGACGTGCCCGCTGCATATGCGGATAAATTGCTGAATAGAGGCGGCCATCCGCGCAGCTCCTTCGATGCGCGGATGGCGGACACGCCGGAGACGTGGCGCTTCATGCAACTGCGTCCCTTGGCGCGCCGCCCCGCTTCGACGAGGAAGCCTGAGCCTCAGGCTGGCGTGGTCATCCAGCGCGTGAGGTCCTCGCGGAGGGCGGCGAGAATGGCCTCCTGCTGCTTGCGCAGGAAGAAGTGGCCGCCCTCGAAGTGACGGATGCGGAAGTCGGGGTTGCGCGTCTCCTCGCGCCACGTCTCCAGGCGCGCGAGCGACACGTGCTTGTCCTCGGTGCCGCCCATGACGGAGATGGGCACGTCGAGCTTCACGGGCACCGGGCCGTTCTCCCACCACGCTAGCGCGAAGTCCGCGCGCAGGGTGGGCACCAGCAGCTCCAGCAGCTCGCGGTGCTGGAGAATCTCCTCTGGCGTGCCGTCGTAGCGCCGCAGCTCGTTGATGAACTGCTCCTGCGGCAGGTGGTGGATGGGCTTGCGGTCCGACTCGCGAGGCGCGCCGGACGCGGCCAGCACGAGGCCCCGGGGCAGCGGCCCGTTGCGCGCCTGCAGGCGGCGGGTCAGCTCCAGGGAGATGCGCGAGCCCATGCTGTAGCCGAAGAAGGCGAACGGCTTGTCCAGCAGCGGAGCGAGCACCGGCAGCAGCGCGTCCATCAGCGTGGGCAGGCTGTCGAAGGGCTTCTCCATCAACCTCCGCTCACGGCCGGGGAGCTGCACCGCGCACAGCTCCACGCCCGGCGGCAGGCCTCCCTGCCAGGCGCTGTAGATGGAGGCACTTCCTCCCGCGAAGGGCAGGCAGAACAGCCGCAGGCGCGGGTCCGGCAGCGCCTTCCGGGAAGGAAACCAACGTTCGGGGGAGTTCGGGTTCGAGGTGGGAGCACTGGGCATGGCGGTATGGTTCTGTCGCACAGCCGAGGAAAACGGGTCAAGGCCCCAGCGCTTCGAGCAGGTTGAAGACTTCCACCCACCATGCAGGGATGACTGTCAGTGCTTGGTATTCGTGGATGAGTGGGCTGGCGGGGCTCCTGTCGAGGCGTGCTAGCGTTTTGGGGTGAGCTACGAGCTGTCGCACCTGGACGCCCTGGAGGCGGAGTCGGTCTTCATCATCCGGGAGGTGGTCGCCGAGCTGGACAGCCCGGTGCTGCTGTTCTCCGGAGGCAAGGACTCCGCGGTGATGCTGCACCTGGCGGTGAAGGCCTTCGCGCCCGCGCCGCTGCCCTTCCCGTTGATGCACGTGGACACGGGGCACAACTTCCCGGAGGTGCTCCAGTACCGCGATGAGCGAGTGGCGGAGCTGGGCGCGCGGCTGCACGTGGCGTCCGTGCAGGAGGCCATCGACCAAGGTCGGGTTGCGGAGGAGAAGGGCCCGCGCGCCTCGCGCAACCGCGCGCAGACGGTGCCGCTGCTGGAGGCGATTGAGAAGCACCGCTTCAACGCCGTCTTCGGTGGGGCGCGCCGCGACGAGGAGAAGGCGCGCGCGAAGGAGCGGGTGTTCTCGTTCCGCGACGAGTTCGGCCAGTGGGATCCGAAGAACCAGCGCCCGGAGCTGTGGAACCTCTACAACGGCCGTCACCGCCGGGGGGAGCACCTGCGCGTCTTCCCGCTGTCGAACTGGACGGAGCTGGACGTGTGGCAGTACATCGCGCGGGAAGGCGTGGCGTTGCCCTCCATCTACTTCAGCCACAGGCGCGAGGTGTTCCGTCGGGACGGCATGCTGATGGCGTGGTCTCCCTACCTGCCGCTGTTGCCGGGCGAGGAGGTCACCACGGCGTCGGTGCGCTTCCGCACGGTGGGCGACATGACGTGCACCGCCTGCGTGGAGTCCGGCGCCGTCACGGTGTCGGAGGTCATCACCGAGATTGTCGCCTCGCGAGTCACCGAGCGGGGCGCGAGCCGCGCGGACGACAAGTTCAGCGAGACGGCGATGGAAGACCGCAAGCGCGAGGGGTACTTCTAGTGGAACTGCTTCGTTTCGCGACCGCGGGCTCTGTCGACGACGGGAAGAGCACGCTCATTGGCAGGTTGCTGCATGACACCCGCTCGATTCTGGAGGACCAGCTCGCCGCGGTGGAGCGCACCAGCCGCGCGCGAGGGGACGAGTACGTCAACCTGGCGCTCCTCCTGGACGGCCTGAAGGCCGAGCGCGAGCAGGGCATCACCATTGACGTGGCGTACCGGTACTTCGCCACGGCGCAGCGCAAGTTCATCATCGCGGACACGCCGGGGCACCTCCAGTACACGCGCAACATGGTGACGGGCGCGTCCACGGCGGACCTGGCGCTCATCCTGGTGGACGCGCGCAAGGGCGTGCTGGAGCAGACGCGGCGCCATGCGTTCCTGGCCTCGCTGCTGCGCGTGCCGCACCTGGTGCTGTGCGTGAACAAGATGGACCTGGTGGGCTTCGACGTGGCCGTCTTCGAGCGCATCCGCGAGGAGTTCCGCCAGTTCTCCATGAAGCTCGACGTGGCGGACCTGTCGTTCATCCCCATCTCCGCGCTGGGCGGGGACAACGTGGTGACGCGCTCGGAGCGGATGCCCTGGTACCAGGGGTCCACGCTGTTGCACCACCTGGAGAACGTGCACATCGCCTCGGACCGCAACCTCATCCACGTGCGCTTCCCCGTGCAAAGTGTCATCCGGCCCATGTCGTCGAAGCTCCCGGACTACCGCGCGTACGCGGGGCAGGTGTTGGGCGGCGTGCTGCGGCCGGGTGACGAGGTCATGGCGCTCCCCTCCGGCTTCACCACGCGCATCCGCGAACTGGACCTGGCGGGGCGGCCGGTGGCGCAGGCGTTCCCGCCCATGTCGGTGAATGTCTCGCTGGCGGACGAGCTGGATATCAGCCGGGGCGACATGTTGTGCCGGCCGGGCAATCCGCCCCTGGTGGGGCAGGATCTGGATGCCATGGTGTGCTGGCTGGCGGAGGGGGTGTCACTCCTGCCGGGGGCCCGGTTCGCGCTCAAGCACACCACGCGCTCGGCGCGGGCCCAGGTGAAGCAGCTCCACTACCGGCTGGACGTCAACACGCTGAGCCGGGACGAGACGAGTCCCCGGCTCGGGCTCAACGAGATTGGCCGGGTGACGTTGCGCACCACGGTGCCGCTCTTCTTCGACGAGTACCGCCGCAACCGCCACACGGGCAGCTTCATCCTCATTGACGAAGCCACGAACGCGACGGTGGGGGCCGGGATGATCAACGGCCCCGCTGTCTGAGGTGCGCATGAATCGGCAAGGCTCCGGGTTCATCCTCTGGCTGACGGGCATGTCGGGCGCGGGCAAGAGCACGCTCTCGCGGGCGCTGCGCTCGAAGCTGGAGCCGCTGCGTCCGGTGGAGGTGATGGACGGTGACGAGGTGCGCACCTGGCTGACGCGCGGCCTGGGCTTCACGCGCGAGGACCGCGAGGAGAACGTCCGGAGAATCGGCCACGTGGCGCGGCTGTTGGCCCGGCACGGCGTGGGCGTCATCGTCGCCGCGATTTCGCCCTACCGGAGCTCCCGGGCGGAGGTGCGCGGGCTGGCCGAGGAGGTGGGGCTGCCCTTCGTGGAGGTCTACATCGAGGCGCCGCTGGACGCGCTCATCGCTCGCGACGTGAAGGGGCTCTACAAGAAGGCGCTGGCGGGGGAGCTGCCACACTTCACCGGCGTGTCGGACCCGTACGAGGCCCCCGAGGCCCCCGAAGTCACGGTGCGCTCGGACTCGGAGGCGGTGGAGGTGGGGCTGGAGCGCGTGCTGGCCGCGCTCCAGGCCCGGGGCCTCGTGGCGCCGCGCGCCGCCTAGAGCACCCGCTCCATGCGCACGTAGGGCCGCTCGGCATGCATGCCCTTGGAGCGGCAGTGCTCGATGAACTTGTTCGACTCGATGAGCTGCGGAGTCGTCTCGTTGTAGACGAGGATCATCACGTGGCGCAGCCACGGCTCCTGGCCCATGGCGTAGACGTAGACCTCCTTGGGCGTCAGGTGGTTCGTTATCTCCATGGCGCGGTTGCAGTCGGAGCCGTTGAGGCGCCGCGCCTGGTCCATCTTCCGAGGCAGCGGGTTGGACAGCAGCGGTCCGTACATCCAGCTCATCGGGCCGCCCTCGCACTCCATGCCGAGGAACAGGATGTCGATGGAGCCGATGATGTCGCGCAGGTGCTGATACATGCGCGGCTCAATCGCGTTGGAGTCCGCCGCCATCAGGATGGACTTGCCACCCACGCGCACCAGGTGGGCCGTCTTGGCCTGGATGGCCAGGTCACTGTGCTCGCCGAGGAAGGGCAGGCCGGTGATGGAGCCGCCGGGGATGGCGATCTCCTGGAGGTCGTCGATCTCCACCACGTTCTTGAAGCCCGTGTGGTGGAGCATCAGCCGCAGGGACGGGTCCGCCAGCGAGTTGCCGTTGTTGCGCGGGACGATGATGGTGCCCACGCGGTGACGCAGCTGGAGCAGCGTCTCCATCATCAGGTGGTCGGCGTGGCCGTGGGTGAGGACGACGTAGTCCACGTGGTCGGGCAGGTCCGCGTGCGTGTAGCGCGGCAGGTCCGTGGGGAACTCGTAGCTGATGACGGGGTCGGTGAGGATGCTGACCTCCTTCGTCTCCAGCAGCACGCAGGCGTGGCCGAAGTAGCGCACCCGCACGCCCTCGCCGTCATAGCGAGGCGCCTTGCGAGGCACGACGTCGGTGAACAGGTCGGCGAACGCGGCGGCGGCGGTGGACGGCACGCCGAGCATCTCCGCCACCTGGCCCGGTGAGCCCGGGGTGTGGCGCATGCGGAACAGCGCGTCCAGGCCCTCGTGGCGGTAGGGGACCTTGAGGTGGACGGGCATGTCCTCCTCGAGGCGCGGCGTGCTGAAGATGTACGGGCGCCAGTCGCCGTCCACCTGCATCAGCGTCACGCTCTGCGAGGACTCTTGATAGAAGCGGCTCTTGTACAGGAGCGGCTCGATGAAGCGCGCGCTGGCGCGGTTGCTGAGGTCATACGTGAGCTCCACGTAGCCGCGCAGCAGGTCCGGGACCTTGGGGTAGAGGGCCTCCAGGGAGCCGCCGTTGTTCGGAGCCATCAGCTGCTCCAGCTCGGCCACCGCCTTGGTGTACGCGAGCATGTGCGCCTGTTCCTTCTGGTTCCGCTCCAGCAGCTCCTTCACCTTGCCCGCGCGCGCGGTGGGGTGGTTGATGAACGGGCCACCCATCAACATCGGGTTCTTCAGCGCGGCCACGTGCACGTCGGGGTTGGCGACGAAGGACTGCATCAGCTTCTGGTGCAGGTTCGTCACGAACAGCGGCGCGGTGGCGGGAGACAGCAGGTACCACCAGGCGTACCACTGGTTGTACAGTGGCTCGAGCGCCACGTTGGGCTTGAGGTACATCGGTCGGTCCAGCATCGGGTTCTCCAGGCGAGCGTCGATTATCTGGGACGACGTGGAGACAGGGAAGCCCCTGTTGACGATCGCCTGCCTGCTGGAGGCGTGGGGTAGGGCCCTCGGTCCACACGGGGAGTCTCCCCCTGTCCCGGCTTTTCACCCTCGGGGCTTTCTCCTGCGCTACGATTGCGTCGGACTTTCAAGGGTGCGCATGTTTTGCGCGTCGAATTCCGGAGGTATCTCCCCGTGACGGCCTCTTCGACCTCCTCCGAGTTGCCGCTGGCGTCCTGGGCCCGGCGCCTGGCGCCCTCGGCCATCCAGGACATGTTGCAGAAAATCACCCGGCCCGGCGTGTTCTCGCTGGCGCTGGGGCTTCCGGCCGCGGAGCTGTTTCCCACGCAGGGCATGGCGGAGGCGGCGGCGCGGGTGCTGGCGGAGCAGGTGGGGGCGTTGCAGTACTCGGCGACGCTGGAGCCGCTGCGCGAGCAGGTGGTGGCGCTGATGGCGAAGCGCGGGGTGCGGTGCTCGACGAGCCAGGTGTTCCTGACGACGGGGGCGCAGCAGGGGATGAATCTGCTGACGCGGCTCTTGCTGGAGCCGGGGCAGGCGGTGCTGCTGGAGGACCGAGTGTATTCGGGGTTCCAGCAGGTGTTGGACCCGTTCCAGGCGCGGCGGCTCACGGTGAAGCGGGATGGGCGGACGGGGTTGGACCTGGAGGGGATGGCGTCGCTGCTCAAGTCGGGGGAGCGGCCGGCGTTCCTGTACACGATGAGCGATGGGCACAATCCGCTCGGGACCAGTCTCGCGATGGCGGAGCGGGAGCGCCTGGTGGAACTGGCGCGGGAGTACCGCATGCCCATCATCGAGGATGATGCGTACGGCTTCCTGCACTACGAGGAGGGTGGGGCGCTGCCTCCGCTGCGCTCCTTGGATGCGCAGTGGGTGTACTACGTCGGGTCGTTCTCGAAGATTCTGGCGCCGGCGCTGAGGGTGGGCTGGGTGGTGGTGCCAGAGTCGATGGTGTTCCGGCTGGCGACGGTGAAGGAGTCGAGCGACATCGACACGGCGACCTTCACGCAGCGGATGGTGCTCGCGTTCCTGGAGTCGGGGAGGTTGGACGCGCATCTGGATCGGCTGCGCGGGGAGTACCGGCTGCGGCGGGATACGTTGCTGCGCGCGCTGGAGGAGCATCTGCCGGAAGGGGCTTCGTGGACGAAGCCCACGAGTGGGATGTTCGTCTGGGTGGAGCTGCCGGAGCGGTTCGACACCACGGTGTTGCTGGCTCGGGCGCTGGAGACGCAGCAGGTGGCGTTCCTGCCAGGGCAGGCTTTCGCGGTGAGCGGTGGGCGCTCGGCATCACATGGACTGCGATTGAATTTTTCGCACTGCGAGCCGGCGCGCATCGAAGAGGCTGTGCGCCGGTTGGGCACGGTGCTTCGGGCGGGTTGAGTCGGGAGCTTGTCGTCCAGCTCGGATGTCGTTCTATCCGAGCGTGTAGACCTCACTGAAGCGCCGCGTCCCGCGCTCAGCCCGCTTCGACGCGGTCGCAGTAGGCGTCGAACGTCTTCTTCCATGCCGGGCGCGCGATGCAGCGCCTCTGGAAGGCGAGCACGTTGGGATGGTCCTTGACGACACTCTCGTCGATGCCGGCGCCCAGCACGTGCGTCATCAAGAGGTCCGCGACCGTGAACGCGTCGGTCGCGATGAACTCCCTGCCCGCGAGCCAGCCGTCGAGCTGCTTCAGGCGCATCTCCCCCCACTGGTGAAGCGCGTTGCTTCCCTGGGTGCCCTTGCCCCCGTTCAGGTCGACGAACCACGCGCTCAGGAGCGGGACTTCGATTGAATTCAGCGCCGCGACGCACCAGCGCAGCACCTGCGCTTCGCCGGCGAGGTCGCGCGGCATCAGCTTGCCGCTCTTGCGGGCGAGGTAGAGCAGGATGGCGCCCGACTCGGTGACGACCACGCCATCGTCGTCGATTGCCGGAATCTGTCCGAACGGATTGAGCGCGCGATACTCGGGCGTATCCAGGTCGTGCCGCGGATGGTCCATCCCCACCACCTCGTACGGCAGGCCCATCTCCTCCAGAGCCCACAGCACGCGCAGGTCTCGGGTCCTGGTGCGGGCCATCTTGTTCACTCGTGAGAAGCCATAGACCTTGAGCATGCGCGCATCCTACTTCGCGTGCGGATGGAGCGTGTAGGTCTCGCTGGACTCCACCGCAGCTGCAGCCTCGGGTCGGTCGTCCGTCAATGCTGGCGCCAAGACCAGACTTCCCCGTCAGATGAGTCTGTTTGGCCGATTTCCATGTCTTTCTATTGAGGCGTGGTCTTCTTTTTTGTCTTGCCATTCTTCCAGGACTCAATGTGAAGCAGGCGCAACTCTGTGTGGTTCTTGTTTCCGTTTGTGTCCGTCAGGGCCCCCCCATTTCATTTGGGTTTCGATAATGTATGCTGGCGGATAATTACGCTGACCATGGACCCCACGGGGCAAAGGTCCGAGGCTGTTCGGCCCCTCCGCCATGCGCGTGATCCTTCCGACGGCGGCGCGCCAACACGGGTGCCGACGGCGGGAGTTCCCCTGAACGCTGTGTGGAGTCAACTCAATGCCCAAGCCGTGGCCTCGGTGGCCTCTGCTCCTCGCCAGTCTTTTCTCGGCGAGCTCTTCCCTCGCGGCTGAGAAACTCACCCCTGTTTCTCTCCCCACGCTGACTCAACTCCAGGTCCGGGAGCCAGCCCGTGTGGCGGAATCCCTGGCAAACCTCAAGACGCAAAGCCTCAAACTCGGGCTGGGTTCGCGGGACGGCTTCCAGCTGTCCAGCTCCAGCACGGATTCCTTTGGTCAGACGCACGCGCGTTTCGCGCAGTCATACCAGGGCGTACCCGTATGGGGCGCCGTGGCCATCACCCACCAGGGACTGTCCGCGGGGGACATCCGCATCACCAGTGACGGCCTGCGCAAGGGCATCCGCCTGGACGTGACGCCCACGCTGGACGCGAAGTCAGCGGTGGCGAAGGCCACCCAGGAACTGGCGCCCAAGGGCGAGTTCGGCATCGCGCCGAAGAGCGAGCTCATCGTCTACCCCCAGACGCGGCTCGTGAACCGCTACCCCGGCAAGCCCGTCGCGAAGCAGAACGCGGCGGACTTCGACACGCAGGTCGTTGCCTACCGGCTCGCGTACCACGTGCACACCGAGCTGGAGAACGCGAAGGACGGCGTCAAGCACACGGACTTCATCATCGACGCGCACTCGGGCGACGTGCTGAAGAAGTGGAACTCGCTCCAGACGGCCGCCGCCAAGGGCCTCGGCCGCTCGCAATACAGCGGTGAAGTCCCGTTGGACGTCTTCCAGAACCCCCAGGGCCTCTTCGAGCTGCGCGACGTCACGCGCGCCGGTGGCGAGGGCATCCGGACCTACGACGTCAACCACGCCGCCGTGCAGAACGGCGTCATCCCCACGCTGACCCTCTACACCGATGCCGACAACGTCTGGGGCGATGGGCAGAACTACATCGTCGGTGCCAACAACACCCTGAGCGCCAACGGTCAGACGGCCGCTGTCGACGCGCACTACGGCCTCCTGGCGACGTGGGACTTCTACAAGAAGATCTTCGGCCGCGACGGCGTGGACGGCTTCGGCTCGCCCACCTACAACCGGGTGCACGCCAGCAACCTCTACGACAACGCCTTCTGGAGTGATGGTTGCTTCTGCATGAGCTACGGCGACGGCTCGTTCCCGGCCGCCGACGGCTTCAGGTCCATGGGCGTGCTCGACGTGACGGGCCACGAGATGACCCACGGCGTCACATCGACCACGGCCGGCCTCATCTACGAGGGCGAGTCCGGGGGCCTCAACGAGGCCAACTCGGACATCTTCGGCACCCTGGCGGAGTTCTGGGTGGCCAATGGCCGCGGCAGCACCATTGGTGACACCGGCGGCAACTGGCTCATGGCCGAGCAACTCAGCGACGCCCCGCTGCGCGTCATGTTCCGCCCGTCGCTGGACCGCGCGAGCGTGGATGCCTGGTACCCCGGTCTCGGCAACCTCGACGTGCACTTCAGCAGCGGCCCGATGAACCGTGCCTTCTACTTCCTGTCCCAGGGCTCGCAGCCGCTGTCCGTCGGCACCGACTACTCAAGCACCTACCTGCCTTCGGGCATGAGGGGCATCGGCAACGACAAGGCGGCGGCCATCTGGTACCGCGCGCTCACCGTCTACCTGTTCCCGTCGTCCAACTACATGTCGGCCCGCACCAGCAGCCTCCAGGCCGCAGCCGACCTCTTCGGCTCCCAGTCCAACGAGTACCGCGCGGTGCAGAACGCCTTCGCGGCCATCAACGTGGGCTACACCGCCGGGACGTACGACGACCGCACGTCTCCCACCGTCGTCGCGAGCGTCTCTGGCAGCGCGCCCGTGCTTCAACTGCATGCGCAGGCTGACGACAACGTCGGCGTGGCCCGCGTGGAGTTCTTCGTCGACGGCGCGCTGGCGGGGAACGTCTCCATCCAGCCGTACCAGAGCCCGCTGGACGCGACCCCGCTGTCCAACGGCGCGCACCAACTGGTGGCGGTGGCGTACGACGCGGCCGGCAACTCCACCGCGTCCGCTCCGGCGAGCTTCACCGTCACCAACAGCTTCGAGCAGCTCCTGAGCGACCCGGGCTTCGAACTGGCCGGCCAGGGCTGGATGGCGGACCCGCCGGAGAACATCAACTTCCCGGTCTCTTCTGGCACGCACTCCGGTCAGGGCTACGTGTGGCTCAACGGCTGGGGCACGACGCACGTCGACCGGCTGTGGCAGGACGTCACCATTCCCGCCGGCGCCACCCGGGCCTCGCTGACCTTCTTCCTCAACCTCATCACCGCCGAGACGACGACCACCGCCGTCCGCGACACGCTGACACTGCAGGTGCGCGACACCTCCGGCACGGTGCTGGGGACGGTGGCGACGTGGTCCAACCTGGACGCGACGCTGGGCTGGGTGCAGCAGAGCGTGGACCTGACGGCCTACGCGGGCCAGACGGTGCGCATCTTCGTGGAGGGCAACGAGAACGCCTCCGCCGCAACCAGCTTCCAGTTGGATGACTTCGCGCTGCGCGTCATGAGCGCGGCGGATGCCGAGGCGCCCCGGGTGAGGGCCAGCGTGCTCTTCTCCGGCGCGCGCGTGGGCTACCTCGCGGAGGTGTCAGACAACGGCTTCGTCAACGCGGTGGAGTTCCTCGTCGACGGCGTGTCCCTCGGCAACTCGGTCAAGTCGTTCTCCCGAGTCGTCAACCTCTCCACCTTGACAGCGGGCGCGCACACACTCATCGCCCGGGCCACGGACGCGGGCGGCAACGTGGGGGACTCTCCCGCGGTGACGTTCTATGTGGACACCACCGCCACCCAGCGCGTGCTCAATCCCAGCTTCGAGGCCTCCGGGAGCTGGACGACTGCGACAACCTTGTCGGGCTCGACGGGCATCCTCAGCGGCGCGTCCTTCGCGCACACGGGCAACCGCCTGTACATCTTCTATACCAACGCGGGCCCAGCCCGGCACTCCGTTCGCCAGTCCGTGGCCATTCCGGCGACCGCGACCTCGGCCATCTTCAGCTTCTGGCTGCGCATCTACAACAATGCGTTCACCGACGCCGTGGCCCACCACACCTTCAGTGCGAAGGTTCGGGATGCCGCCGGCACCGAGCTGGCGACGCTGCGGACGCTCTCCAACGTGGATGACACCAACGCGGAGTACATCCAGCACCGCTTCGACCTGACCGCGTACAAGGGTCAGACGGTGCAGTTGTTCTTCGACGCGGACCAGACGGAGGTCCCACGGGATCCGAGCAAAGTCACCCAGTTCTTCCTGGACGACGTCAACCTGGTCACCTCGACCCAGGCGGACATCCAGAGCCCCACGCTCTCCGCATCGGTCGAGGGCAGCTACGGGACGGTGCAGCTGCGGGCCTCCGTGAGCGACAACGTGTGGACGCCCACCCTCGCGTTCCAGGTGGACGGCACCCCGGTGAGCTCGTTCACGAACGTCGAGGGCGTCTACGCGACGGCGTTCGACACGCGGAGCCTGTCCAACGGCTCGCACCAGTTCAAGGCGACGGCCACGGACAAGGCGGGCAACACGACGGAGCGCACGGTGACCTTCGAGGTGCGCAACTCCACCATCCAGGACCAGGGCGCGCCGCACATCACCGCCAGCGTGGAGGGCCTGTATGAGAACTACACGATGCGGGCCGAGGCCACCGACGACACGGGCGTGGCCTACGTGGAGTTCTACGTGGACGGCGCGCTGAAGGGGAGGAGCTCGTCCGAGCCGTACACGCTGCCGCTGTTCCCGATTCCACTGGCGGCGGGGGAGCACGTCCTCGAGGCGGTGGCGTACGACGCCTACGGCAACTGGTCCAAGGCGACCACGCCCTTCACGCTCCACCCCGTCTCGGTGGAGTTCTCGGTCGCGCAGCACGTGGTGCCGGTGGGGGGCTCCGTCGCCCTGCAGGCGAACGTGGCGAACGCGGTGGACACGACGGTGAGCTGGTCCGTGGCGGAGGGCCGCATCTGCGGCACCGTCAACGAGAATGGCGTCTACTCCGCGCCGCAGGTCCGTGGTCTGTGCCACGTGTCCGCGGTGAGCGTCGTGGTGCCGACGGCGAAGGCCGTGGCGGCCATCCGGGTCTACACGGGCGACATCAATGGCGACAACGTCGTGGACGGAGAGGACATGGGCCTGCTCGCGCAGGACTACGGCACCAACGGCTCCGAGGAGACGAACCTCGACGGCGCCGGCTCCGTGAATGACAGCGACATCTCCCTCTTCGTCAGCCAGTTCGGACGGTAACCCCATGAAAACGTGGATGAAGCTCATTGTTCCGCTCCTGATTGGGGCGCTGGTGGCCTGCTCCGACTCCGATTCGGGGCCGGTGACGGTGACTCCGAAGACCGTCACGGTGAAGGCCGGTGAGAAGGCGACCTTCAGCGCTTCGGTGAAGGACGCGAAGGACCCGCGTGTCCTCTGGTCGGTGGAGGGAGGCGACTCCCACGGCACCATCAGCAGCTCGGGCATCTACACCGCGCCGGCCGAGGCTGGCACGTACACCGTGGTGGCCACCAACGCGGTGGACACCTCGAAGAAGGACACGGCCACCGTCAAGGTGGAGGCGGTCCAGACTCCGACGGTCATCGTGAAGGTGACGCCGGAGGTGGTGACCATCGGGCAGGGGACCTCCACCGACCTCACGGCGGAGGTCTCCGGTTCCTCCATCACCGCGGTGCAGTGGTCCGTGGAGGGTGGCGACGAGAACGGCACTGTCAGCAGCACGGGCCGGTACACGGCGCCCAACGCGCCGGGTACGTACACCGTGACGGCCACCAGCGTGGCGGACCCGACAAAGAAGGGCTCCGCCTCCGTGACGGTGGAGCCTGTCGTCGTCGGTGAGGTGACGGTGACGGTGAGCCCCTCGTCGGGCAGCACCACCTGGGATGGCACCGTCCAGTTGACGGCCGAGGTCACCGGCACCAACAACCTCGCGGTGCAGTGGTCCGTGGAAGGTGGCGACGCGAACGGCTTCGTCAGCAGCACGGGCGTGTACCGCGCGCCGAAGAAGACGGGCACGTTCACCGTGACGGCCACCAGCGTGGCGGACCCGACGAAGAAGGGCTCCGCCTCCATCACAGTGGAGGCTGTCGTCGTCGAGGAGGTGGCGGTGACCGTCTCTCCGAAGACGGGCACGGTGGAGCAGGATGGCTCCTTCTCCCTGTCCGCGCACGTCACGGGGACGAACAACCTCGCGGTGCAGTGGGCCGTGGCGGGCGGTGACGACAACGGCACCGTGAGCAGCACGGGCGTGTACCGGGCGCCGCGCCGCGCGGGCACGTTCACCGTGACGGCCACCAGCGTGGCGGACCCGACGAGGTCCGACTCGGCCACCCTCACCGTGGACCCCATCGTCGTTCCGACGGTGGCGGTGAGTGTGACTCCGAAGACGGCGACCGTGGGGCCGGGAGCCGTGGTCAACCTCACGGCCGAAGTCACGGGCACCTCCGTCGTCGCGGTGATCTGGGCCGTCGAGGGCGGTTCGGCCAACGGCACCGTGAGCAGCACGGGCGTGTACACCGCGCCAGGCCGGCCGGGCACGTACACGGTGACTGCCACCAGCGTGGCGGATGCGTCGAAGACGGACTCCGCCGTCATCACCGTGCCCGTCGCCAGCACGGTGGCTTACGTGGACCCCACGGGTACGGGCTGGCGCCTGGTTCGCAACGCCAGCTTGTCCTCGGGCAACACGCTGGTGCTGGACCTGGTGGGCCCCACGGGCCAGTCCGGCCGCGGCGCGGACCTGACGCTGGGGTTGGATGCGGCCACCGCGTCCTGGTCCACCGTGGACGGCTCCGAGTACGTGGCCAACCGTGGCTACGAGCTCGGCGCCGCGCCCCACCTGCTCAAGTCGGGTGTGAAGGGCAGCAGGCTGAGCGTGGGCGTGTACCAGAAGGACGCTCCGGCGCACGCCTACGACGGCGCGCTGCTGTCCGTGTCGCTGACCGTGGAGGCCAACGCGGAGACGCCGGCCGGTACCGTGGTGCCGCTGAACGTCATCAAGGCGCATGCGCTGCCGGCTTCCGGCTCGCTGCAGTCCATCAACGTGGCGGTGGGTACCCTCACCACCGCTCAGTAGTCCGGAGTCCGAAGCAGTGAGAGCGGCGGCCTTCCTTGGGGAAGGCCGCCGTTTTCATTTCAGCCGGTTCGTGAAGACAGACAGCCAGGTGTCCCATGCGCGGTGACGACTGTCCCCGCATGACTGGCTCGGGAGCGCGTCACCCTTATGGGTGATGCCCTCACTCCACAGGTTCTCGTACGTTCCGCGAGCTACTTCCTGGCCCCACGGGACTGGGAGCTGAGCGCCGGAGAGACAGCATGCGCCCGTCCAGAGGGGCGCGCCATGGCTGTCCAGCCGCAGTCAGTGGACTGTCTGGGGTTTCGTACGAAGTATCGATGGAGGTCACATGTTCCCGCAATCGCGCTTGATTCGTTTCACTTCGAGGATTTCCCTGCTCGCGCTCCTGTCCACCCTGAGCGCAGTCACCTGGAGCACGCCGGCTCAGGCGCGTGCGCCCGGGGGCGTCATCGGCGTCGGGTATTACGACCGTCGAGGCCCGCCGCCGTGGGCCGAGGCGGCTTGCAAGTACACGGCGACCTACAAACCTTGTACGTGCACTCCCCCTACCGTCGCCAACTTCGATTCCGCCATGGGCTGCTCCAACGAGAGCCAGGCGTGGGCCGACAGGGACGCCGAGACCTCCTGCACCATCCTCTGTGATAGGGCCAGCAAGGACTCGCCGGGGGCTGGCAATGGCAACAACGGCGGTGTCCTGGGACGTCCGGGAGGTTCGACGGGGAGCGGCGTCTCGCTCGACGGCGCCGGCACCCTGGCGGCCCTGGAGTCGGGCGGCTATGTGGCGTTCGTCCCCTTCAGCATGGAGCCCATCGGATACTCCACGGAGAAGGAGCGGTTGGCCGGGTCACTCGTGGAAGCCACTGCGGTGCCATGGGTCGTTCTCCAGGGGCTGGGCGAATCCATCCAGTGGGAGGACCCGAAGGGCCTGGCGGCCTTCATCCAGACCTATTGGAGCGACCGCGGCACGCCCAGCCCCATCGGCCACTGCAAGCACTCCCTCCAGGTCTCCTGTCCGCTCGAGGACGTGAAGCTCGGTGACAGCCTTCAGGTCTGCTCGGGTGAGAGCGACAAGGATGTCCAGCAAATCGCCGAGACGAGCTGCGCGCCGCTGCGCTACGACGCGCTGAGCCGCTCCTGGAGGACCTGGGGTGTCTACGGCATCCATACCGAGGGCCCGTACCGTGCGCCTTCCGCGACGATCCGCGCGGTGGGCCCCCAGAAGTTCCTCGGCTACATGCCCTCCAGCGTGGAGACCGTGGGCCCCTACGAGGACTGGGCCAAGCTGGCGGAGGAACTGATGGAGCGCACGGCGGGTACCACCGTGTGGCTCGCCGGCCCGATGGAGGTCTACGCCCCCAAGGCCGAGTAGCCCACCGGCCGCGTGCGGTGGGGAGCTGGACGCATTCAGTCGACCTTCCACAGACGGAGGGCCTCCTCGGCGATGATGTCGGGGTTCTCCTCCTGGAAGAACAGCTTCCCACCCGGCACGAAGCGGATCCCCCGGGAGCCGGGGAACGTGCGGTCGAGGTAGTGCGCGTCCTCGTTCGAGAAGATGTCGTCGCCCTCACCCCAGACGATGCGGACTGGGACGCGGGCGCCAAGGAGCTTCGCCTCGATTCCCGCCAGCGGGTTGGGGAGCATCGCCTTGTGGAAGTCGTGGTACTGCGCCTGTCGCTTGGGCGAGCTCACGACGGGCGAGGCGTAGGTCTCGATGACCTCGTTGGTGAGGGTGTTGGGGTGCTGGAAGACAGCCGCGCCGAACGTCGAGCGGGCCATGGCCGGGTCGGTGAGCCACGCCGCGGTGGAGGACGCGAGCGTCCCAGCACGAGCCAGCTCAATGGCCGGCATGACCTTGGGCGGAGGGCTGTTCGGCTCGGTGTCGCAGTTCGTCAGGAGGAGGGTGCGGACCCGCTGCGGGAACTTGATCAGGAAGAGCTGGGCGACCGCGCCGCCGCTGTCACTGGCGACGATGTCGACCTGTGAGACGCCGAGCGAGTCGAGCAGGGCCGCGAGCATGTCCACCTGGGCAGTGGCGGCCAGCGACTGATGCTCGGGGACCTCCGAGTAGCCCAGTCCCATGAAGTCAGGGGCGATGCAGCGCCGGACGTCGCACAGCCGGTCGAACGCGCCGCGCCACTGGAAGCCGTTGAGGGGGGCTCCGTGGAGGAACAGGGCCGCGTCACCCGAGCCGCGCTCCACGTAGGCAATCTTTCCAAATGAGAGCGGGGCGAAGCGTCGCGCCGCCCGCCAGGCCGCCGCGTCCGTCTCCTGGGCCGCCGTGATGCCAGCCATGGTGGGGTGGG